>NZ_JBIAIL010000005.1:0-239688 GCF_042871425.1 Micromonospora sp. NPDC005806
GCTGACCAGCACAGCCCTGTCCCGACGACCGGAGGACCAAAGGAGACCACGCCCACCGCCGCGACAGACGGCCCGACACCATGCCCTCAACCCAATCGCATCGAACACCAGCGATCAGAGGCCCGAGGCCGAAGCGGCCGACATCAGCCGTGAATGATCGAGGCTAATGAGCCGCGCAATATCAATCGGCATTTCGAGCAGTTGTGCGAGCGGGCGGGTGTTCGGCGTATTCGGGTTCATGACCCGCGCCACTCTTGCGCCGCTGCTCTACGGCCAGGGCGTGCCGCTGGAACGGATTCAGGACGTGCTCGGGCACAGCTCCCCGACCGTCACCAAGTCGATCTACGTGGAGGCGACACGACGGGTGCAGCAGGACGCCGTGGGCCGGCTCGGCTTCCTCTTCGACGCGTAGGCGTAGGGGTCAGCCGTGGGGGTCAACACGATCAAGGGCCGGTCTCCTGTAACAGGAAACCGGCCCTTGACCTGCTGTGCGCCCGAAGGGATTCGAACCCCTAACCTTCTGATCCGTAGTCAGATGCTCTATCCGTTGAGCTACGGGCGCTCGTTGCTCGGCCAGTCTACACACCCGGCTTTCGCGCGGAGACTCCGGGATTCGAACCCGGGAGGGGCTTTAAAACCCCAACCGCATTAGCAGTGCGGCGCCATAGACCAGACTAGGCGAAGTCTCCCCGGTGGCCCGCAGACCACCGGGCCCGAGGATACAGGTCGACACCCACCCGGGGCAAAGCGACTACCGGCGAAGTCCCACCCCCGGTGTTTCCGCCGTGTGCGACGTCACGTCCACGGCTAGGCTCCATCGATATGCAGGAGCAGCCGCCGAGCGATCCGCCCCGTCGCGAGCCCGCCGCCAGCACCCGGCGGAGCCGCTCCACCAAGCCGACCTTCACCCCGCCCCCCACGCCGGAACCACCTTCCGGGCCGGAGGCCGCGAGTGGGCCAGCGCCTCGGGCGCCGCGGGTCAGGGTCGCCCCCACCGTGGTCTTCCAGCCGCCCGAGCCGGCCCAGGCCACCCCCGCGGCCGATCCGACGCCGGAGCCGCCGGCCGCCGCGCCCCGTCCGCGCCCGCCGGCCGAGACCGCCCCCGCCGGGGCCGGCACCGGTACGCGGGACACCGGCCCTGACCGGCAGCAGGCGGGCCCGGCCGACGGCGACCCGGTGGCCGAGGTGCCCCCGGGGCGGTCCCGCCGCGCCCCGGCGGCCCCGACGACCCCGAGGAAGAAGACGACGACGCCGACGACGATGGCCACGCCGACCGAGGCGACACCGGTCAAGAAGGCCGCATCGGTCAAGAGGGCCACGCGGGCGACGAAGGTGACCAGCGCCGGCACCGAGGCTCCGGGCGAACCCGAGGCTCCCGCCCGGAGCCTCCGGGTGACCAGGACCACGAAGGCCGCGCCTGCCCGCAAGACCGCAGCGACGAAGAAAACTCCTGCCGCTCCGCCGGTCAGCGCCGCCCCGGCGAGCCAGGTCACCCCGGAGTCGGGGCGTACCTCCGGGGAGGGCTGGCGGGCGGTGGGCGCGCGCGTGCTCGAGCACCCGGGCTTCGCCCCGGAGTTGCTGGCCCTCGCGGCGGTGGACACCCTCGGGCCGCGCGCCGGTGAGTGGGTGCGGCGGACGCGCGGGGCGTACCCGGGCGCGGACGCCGACGGGCTGGCCCGGCTGGTGACCCGGCGGTTCGTCCGGCTGGCCGGTACGGGCGGGGCGCTCGCCGCGGGCGCCGGGCTGCTGGCACCGGTGGCGGAACTGACCGCGGTGCTCTGGACCCAGGCCAACCTGGTGCTACACCTGGCGGCGGTCCACGGACGGGACCCGGGTCATCCGGACCGGGTGGCCGAGCTGCTGGTGCTGACCCAGGTGCATCCCGACGTCGCGACCGCCCGCGCGGCGCTGGACGCGGTCCGGTCGGCGGGCGCGCCGGCGGAGGGGCCGTGGCCGCGGGTGGCCGAGGCGGCGTGGCGGCTGGCGACGCCGCTGGCCGCGCAGGCCAGCGGCCGGCTCGGCTTGCGGTTGGTGTCCCGGCTGCTACCGGGCGCGGCGCTGCTGACCGCCGCCGCGGGCGACGCGGCCGCCACGGAGCGGCTGGCCGCGCGGGCGATTGGCCGCTACCGGCCGGGCCGCGCCCGTCAGAGCCAGCCGAACCAGGACTTCGGGAGCAGCGCGTAGCCGACGAAGGCGACCACGTCGAGCAGGGTGTGCGCGACGATCAGTGGGGCCACCCGCCGGGTACGCAGGAAGAACAGGCTGAAGATCACGCCCATCACGGCGTTGCCGACGAACGCGCCGAAGCCCTGGTAGAGGTGGTAGGAGCCGCGCAGCACCGCGCTGGCCGCGACCATCGCGCCGAGCCGCCAGTGGAGCTGCCGCAGCCGGGTGACCAGGTAGCCGACCACGATCACCTCCTCCAGCACGGCGTTCTGCACGGCGGCGAGGATCAGCACCGGCACCGCCCACCAGAGGTGCGGCAGGGCGGCCGGGACCAGGGTGGCGTTGACCCCGAGCTGCGCCGCCGCCCAGAACAGCGCCAGCCCGGGCAGGCCGATCAGCGCGGCCAGACCCGCGCCCCGGGCCAGGTCCGGCCCGGGTCGACGCAGGTCCACCCCGAGCGTCCGGGCCGGATCGCCGGGGTCACGCGCCAGCAGGTGTACGGCGAGCAGCACCGGCAGCAGCGCGAAGCAGATTCCGAGGAGCTGGTACGTCAGGTCGAGGTACGGCCGGGCCGACACCGAGGTGTTCAGCGAGGCGGTCTGCTTGGAGAGCGGACCGGCGGCGGTCAGCTTGGCGATCAGTGAGACCAGGGCGTACACCGCCGACTGGCCGAGGGAGAGACCGAGTACCAGCAGCGTCTCGGCACCCAGGGTCCGGCGGGACACCGGGCGGGTGAGCTCGTCGACCGTCACCGGACCACTGTGCCGCACGAGGGCGCCCGTCGGCATCTAGGTGAGCCTGTCGCACATTCTGTGCGACCAGGCAGCACGCTGCGTGGAGATTCTGGGAGGGCTCGATCCGCCGTCCGAAGAAGGAGGGGTTCCCCGTGGCGAACTTCGCGCGGCTGCTGAAGGAGAGCTGGACCCTGGTCGAGGGGGATCGGGGACGGCTGAGCGCCCACTTCTACGCCCGGCTGTTCCTGCTCGACCCCGCGCTGCGCAGCCTCTTCCCGGTGCAGATGAACGGGCAGGGGGACCGGATCCTGGAGGCGATCGTCACCGCCACCCAGACGGTGGGCGACCCGGAGAGCTTCGACGAGTACCTCCGCGCGCTGGGCCGGGACCACCGCAAGTACCACGTCGAGGCCGCGCACTACGAGACCATGGGGGTCGCCCTGCTGGACGCGCTGCGCAGCACCGCCGGGGACGGCTGGAACCTGGAGTACGACCAGGCGTGGCGGGAGGCGTACGCGAGCATCTCCGAGCGGATGCTCGCTGGGGCGGCGGCGGACGAGAACCCGCCGTTCTGGCACGCCGAGGTGCTGACCCACGAGCGGCACGGGCCGCACACCGCCGTGCTGACCGTCCGCGCCCTCCAGCACCCGTTGCCCTGGCAGGCCGGCCAGTACGTCAGCGTCGAGGTGCCCCGGTACCACCCGCGGGTGTGGCGAACGTACTCGGTGGCGAACGCCCCGAAGGCCGACAACGTGCTGGAGTTCCACGTCCGGACGCCGGCCCGCGCGGCGGGCTGGGTGTCCGGGGCGCTGGTCCGCCGGACCAAGCCGGGTGATCTGCTGCGGGTGGCCGCGCCGATGGGGTCGATGACGCTGGACCGGACGTCCGCCCGGGACATCCTCTGCGTCGCCGGCGGGGTGGGACTGGCCCCGATCAAGGCGCTGGTGGAGGAGCTGACCGGCGTCAACCGGACCCGCTGGGTGCACGTCTTCTACGGCGCCCGGCGACCGGAGGAGCTGTACGGCCTGGCCGGCCTCGAGGAGTTGGCGGCCGCCCACTCGTGGCTGTCCGTGACCCCGGCGTGCAGCGCGGACCCGGACTTCGACGGCGAGGTGGGCGACATCTCCGACGTGGTCACCCGGTACGGCCCGTGGACCACGCACGACTGCTACGTCTCCGGCTCGGCCCCGATGGTCCGGGCCACCCTGCGCGCGCTCGCCGCGGACGACGTCCCGCCCGACAACATCCGGTACGACACGTTCGGCAATCTTTAGGCCTTGCTCCCCCCGAGCCGGGTCGCGTGCCCCTGCCGCTGGGGCACGCGACCCGGCCACCGCCAGCCGGGGCGCGGGCCGGAAGTCGGGGCGGGTCAGTAACGCCAGGGGTGGCCGGTGTCGCGGTACTCCTCGACCGGCACCAGCGGCACGCCCGGGGCCATCCGGTCGACGTAGAGGCGCCCCTCCAGGTGGTCGATCTCGTGGGCGATCAGGCGGGCCGTCGCGTACTCGAAGGACGTGATGACCCGGCTGCCGTCCCACTGCGCGTGCTCCACGTCGATCCGGAGCGGCCGCGGCACCAGGCCGCGGTGGTCGAAGTAGGAGAGGCAGCCCTCGTACTGTTCGTCCGTCTCGGTGGCGCTGTCGACCACCCGGGGGTTGAGCAGGAGGACCGGTTCGGCGGCCCGGTCGGCGGGGCGGACCAGTGCGACGGCCCAGCCGAGCCCGAGCTGGGTCGCGGCGATGCCGACGCCCTTGCTGAACGGGTGCAGCTCGTCGAGGCGGACCAGGACGGCGGAGAGCCGGTCGGCGACGTGCCGGGCGACGCGTTCCTCGCGCGGCAGGTCGAACTGGCGGGCGGGCTGCCGGAGCAGGTCGTCGCCGCGTTGCAGGATGCCGATGCTGCGCATCCGATCGCTGGCAGGGACCCGGACGCCCGGGCCGGGGCCGTCCGGCTCGGTATCCGGGGGCAGGCTGCGGAACCGCCACTGGAGCCGGTAGCGGGCGTTCAGCGGTGGGTCGTCGGTGGCCCAGTCGAAGATCGACCGGCCGTCCTGCTCGTGCCGTCGGATCGGGGTACGCAGCGGCCCCTCCTCGGCGGAGAGGGAGGTCTCCACCCCCCACACCTTCGGGTCGAGGTCCTTGGGCAGGTCGAGCTGGACGGCGAGGTGGCGGGTGGGCAGCCGGACGGCCCGCTGGAACCACGGGCCCCACTTGTCCCGGCCGACCCGGTACGCGTACTCGATGGTGACCCGGTCGCCGGGGTAGAGCGGGAAGCGGCCCTCGGCGTTCTCGAAGAGCAGCCAGATCTCCTTGAACGCGTCCCGGTCGTGCTTGGCCCGCCAGTGCATCGGCTCGCGCCCGCCGCCGTCGTCCCGGTACGCCGTCAGTTGCAGCTCGGCGAAGGTGAGCGGGTGCTCCCGGTGGTGCCGGTTGGAGCGGTCGGCGTCGTTGGGGTAGCGGTCCACCGCGACCCGGACCAGGTAGCGGCTGACCGGCTCGGTGCCGGCGTTGTAGAGCTCGCGCCGGATCACGCACTGGTAGCCCTCGTCGGTGTGGGTGAGGGTCGCGGCCTCCCGCTCGACCACCAGCCCGGTGCCGGGCGGCAGCCACTGGCCGGGGACGGGTGGCTCACGGTGGGCCCCGCCGGAGCGGCCGTGCCGCAGCCCGTCGTACTCCCGGAAGCGCTGCCAGATCGCGCCGCTGGCCGCCAGGACGGCCTCGGCGCGGCGGGCGAAGTCCTTGGTGGGCCGGTGCCGGCGCCCTTCGACGTGGCTGACGTACGACGGGTCGAAGCCCATCAGGGTCGCCAACTGCTTCTTGGACAGCCCTCGGCCGGTGCGGTGCCGGGCGAGTTCGGCCGCGAACGAGGCGGCGGCACGCTCGATGGGTGAGGTCGACATCGGGCTTCCTCGTACACGGGAGCACCATTTTCACTGTCGGTGGCCAAACGTGTACGGAAACTGCCTCATATTCGACATTCACCTTGACAATTCAGCGGTATCCGTCGATGCTTACGCGGTCCCCGGGCCGGTCCCGCGGCGTTTTCCGCCCGCCCCGCCGGGTAGTACCCGGCACGCGGCGCGGGCCGCGGAGTGACCGGGACCTCTTCATCCAGCCCTGGGGCCGACTTTCCCCCGACCGGGAGCTGTGGTTAGGCTAGCCTTAGTCCGAGCCGGCGGCGCACAAGCCGACGGCGGACGCCGACCGGTAGGGCCACCAGACGGGGGACGGATCAGGTGACAGCGGTGATGCCGAGGCGGGACACCGCCGCGCCGCTCGCCCCGGTGACGGCGACCCTGCGCGCCATGTTCGGCACCGACGACCTGCCCGGACTCGCCCCCGGCCTGCTGGTCACCACCGACCGGGCCCGCTGGTCACCGGCGACCCGACTGGTCGACGGCACGCTGCTCCCCGCGTTCCTGCGCGCGGCGACCCGGCGCTTCGGCGGCACGCCGCACGCCTGCGCCGCGCTGGCCTGGAAGTCGTACAGCTACTGGACGGCGCTGCCGGTGGTGCTCGGCTGGGCCTCCGCCCGGCGGGTGCCGCTGCTCGACCCGGCCCACGTCCTGATCCACTTCGAGGACCACCACCAGCTACTCACCCTGGGCCTGCGCAGCTCGACCACGGTCGCTGTGCTGCCGGGTGACCCGCTGGCACTGGCCGGCCACCCGGACGTCCGGGTCGTCGCCGACGAGGCGGCGCTGCTCGACGCGCTGCGCGCCTCGCTGCTCGACGTCCACTTCGCCCCGCTGATCGCGGCCATCCAGACCGAGGTCCGGCTCGGCACGCGTACGCTGCTCGGCTCGGTCGCCTCCGGCATCGCGCACGGCATCCTGCGCGCCTCGGACGCGCTCCCCGGTTCCGCCGCCGCGCACATCGGCACGCTGCTCGACGCCCTCGGCCTGAGCGACCTGGTGGAGCTGGTGCCCGGCCCGGCCGGCGAGCCGACGGTGCAGCGGCGTACCTGCTGCCTCGCCTTCACCCTGCCCCGGCCGAAGATCTGCCAGGGCTGCTGCCTCCAGCCGTCCTGAGCGCTCAGTCGACCAGTGGGCGGACGTCCCAGAGCCAGACGCCGCCGGTGAACCTCGGCTCGATCCCGGTCAGCGCGGTCATCCCCCGCCCCAACGCGTCGGCCTGCCGCACCTGAGGGTCGAGGATCACCGCACCGGCCCGCCAGTAGCGCAGGTCGTCCACGGCGGACACCCGATCCGCCGGCGTGATCGGCGGCACCCCGCCGGTCATCCGGATCGTGCTGAAGAAGGTGCTGGTCGGGCGGGGCGGCGCGGAGAAGAGTGCCACCCGGCCAGCACCGGGCCGGGTGTCCGGGTAGAGGAAGTAGCCGCGGGCCAATGGCATGTCCAGCCGGGTCTCGGCGGACCAGCGCAGCGGGTCGGCGTAGGTGGTGTCGGGCAGCGGCAGGGTCACGATGCTGCGCCCGCCGGTCACGTACGGCCGCCAGGCCCCGGAGGTGACGAAGGCGGGCGTCGGTTCGAGGCGTACCGAGGGCAGCGGAGTGGGCAGAATCGGCAGCAGCGCCATGGTCAGCACGGTCGCGGAGGCGAACCGGAGTTGCGGCCGGGCGGCCGGGCGGCGCTCCGCCAGTCGGCGGGCGTGGTCCGCGCCGAGCGCGAGCAGGATCCCGATGATCGGGGTGAGCGCCAGCGCCCAGCGGGTGGGCACCACCGAGTGCAGGACCGGCAGGTCCTCCAGCGCGGCCCACGGGCCGGGGATGCCGGTGTCGTGCCCGTCGAGGCGGATCTCACGGCCGAGGGAGAACAGGGCGAACACGGCGCCGACCGCGGCCAGGCCGAGCACCACGACGCTGCGCCGTAGCCACCACACCAGCGCGACCACCAGAACGGCGAGCGGCCAGCCGAAGAAGGCGTTCTCCTCGGTGGCGTTCTTGGCGAGCCACACGCTGCCCCGGGCGTCCCCGGCGAGGGACTCGCGGGACCAGGCGACGAACGAGGCGAGATCCGTGCGGTAGCCGCGGATCAGCCGGGACAGCCCCTGGTACGCCCCGGGCCCGAAGAACTGCACGTACAGCGGGTACGCGAGGACCGCCGCGGCGACGACGGCGGCCACCCCGAGTCCGGCGCAGAAGGTCCGGGCCGCCTGCCGAGTCTCCGGCCGGCCGACGGCGAGCGCGACCACCACCACGCCCAGCCCGATCGCCGTCATCAGCAGGATCTCCAGGTTGAGGAAGGCCTGCCAGACGATCAGCAACCCGAGCAGCACGCCGTTGCGCAGCCAGCGGCCCGGCTCGGCGAGGCGCAGCGTCCGCCAGATGATCAGCGGCACCACGAACTGGCTGACGATGTTGGGGTGGGCGTTGGCGTGCGAGACCATCGCCGGCGCGAAGGCGCAGAATCCGGCCCCGAGCCAGGCCGGTCCCCGGGCCCGGATCAGCACCCGGGAAAGGACGAAATACCAGGCGGCGCCCGTGGCGACCATTCCGAGGGTGAGAAAGACCAGGAATGCCGTACGCGGCCCGAACAGGACGGTGATGGGCGTCATTGGCAGGGAAACGGATAATACGGACGTATTTGCCATCAGATTGACGCCGTCCGGCACATTCATCTGGTGCGAGGTGAAAGGATAGGCAAAATCGGTCACGACCCGTGCGCCGTGCGCCATCATCCACTCGAACTGCGCCTGATCGGTGCGGTTGTCCCGGACCCCGGCGGACGGGCTGGCCCAGAACCGGGCGGTCACCCAGAACGCGAGCAGCACGAAGCTGAGCACGGCGGCGACGTCGATCCACCGCTCCCGCCCCCGCCGTTCGCCCTCGTCGGGCCCGCCCTCGGCGGCGCCACCGCGAGCGGCGTCCGATTCAGGAGTAGTCATGACAATTCAGAGAGTAGTCAGGGTATGGCAGGGCCGTGACATGTTTCTGGGTACTAGCGTACTATGTGCCGGGTTCGCCGACCGCCGATCACGTGCCCACCCCCGACCGCAATTCGGCCACCCCCGGTGCCCCGATTCCCTTGCCGTCCATCCGGATGGTTGACTCTGTCGGTCCAGGCGCGGGTCAGTCATATCGTGAGGAATCGACGCATGGCAGAAATCACTGGGGATCAGCGCGTCCAGTCGGAGGTGCTCGAGGGACTGGCGACGGCGGTCAACCACCGCAGGTGGTTCGTCGAGCTAGCGGTGCCATACCTCGGTGACAACCCCATCGAGATCGGCAGCGGCCTGGGCGACTACGCCCTGGAATGGTCCGAGCACCTGCCCCGGATCACCGCGACCGAGGCAGACCCGGATCGGCTTGTCCGGCTCAAGGAACGGCTGGCCGACCGCCCCAGCATCGAGGTCCGGCAGATGCTGCTGCCGCACTCCGAGCGCGGCGACTACAGCGCGGCCGTCTCCTACAACGTGCTGGAGCACATCGAGGACCACGTCGGCGCGCTGTCCAGCATGCGCGACCTGGTCCGGCCCGGGGGCGCCGTGATCATCATCGTGCCGGCGTTCCAGTTCGCGATGAGCCCGGCCGACATCGCCACCGGCCACGTCCGCCGCTACACCAGGAAGACCCTGGCCGCGGCGATGACCGAGGCCGGTCTCACCGTGGAGAAGATCCACTACGCGAACGCCCTCGGTCTGATCGGCTACTTCATGGCCACCAAGGTCTTCCGGCTGATGCCGAAGGAGGGCCCGATGGTGAAGGTCTACGACAGCCTGGTCCTGCCGGCGACCAAGGCGGCCGAGCAGCGGCTGCGCCCGCCGTTCGGGCAGTCCGTCTTCGCCGTCGCCCGCGTCCCGGCCTGACGGACTAGGAAGGGCCCCCGGTCACCCCGGGGGCCCTTCCTAGTCCGTGGGTCACTCCTTGATCTGGTATGTCGGGCGGATGACCGCCCGGGCGAGGGTGTGGAACGCCAGGTTGAAGCCGACGTAGGCCGGGCTGGCGGTCGGGCCGACGTCGAGGCGCTCCACGTCCACCG
Source organism: Micromonospora sp. NPDC005806 (assembly GCF_042871425.1). Classification (NCBI taxonomy): domain Bacteria; kingdom Bacillati; phylum Actinomycetota; class Actinomycetes; order Micromonosporales; family Micromonosporaceae; genus Micromonospora; species Micromonospora sp. NPDC005806. The sequence continues at coordinate 9,841 of NZ_JBIAIL010000005.1, forward strand.
CGTGCACCGCGAAGACGTACCGGTGCGGACGGTCGCCGGGCGGCGGGGCCGCGCCGCCGTACCCGGTGTCGCCGTAGTCGTTGCGGATGCTGAAGGCACCGCCCAGGTCGCTCTCCTTCACCGCGGTGGGCAGCCCGGTCACCGAGGTGGGCACGTCCACCAGCACCCAGTGCCAGAAGCCGCTACCGGTCGGGGCGTCCGGGTCGAAGCAGGTGACCACGAAGCTCCGGGCCTCGTCGGGGAAGCCCGACCAGGACAGCTGCGGGGAGATGTTCTCACCCCCGGCGCTGCCGTGCGCGTGCCGCGCGTCCATCGGCTCGCCGTTGTGCACGTCGTCACTGGTCAGGGTGAACGACGGCACCGTCGGGAGCAGCTCGTACGGGTCCGGGGCGATCGGTCGTTCCAGGGTCATCGAAACGGTCCTTCCGGGTGCGCGCGAATTCCTGCGCCTTTCATACCCCCTCCACGCGCCAGAACGAACCGAAGGCGCGTCGTGTCCGAGTCCACAGCACTCACGACGGCGACGAAGTGACCTGGCTGGTCGCCGATCGAGGCGCGGTGAGGAGTCGTGCGGAGGGTGTGGGATTCGAACCCACGAAGGACATCGCTGCCCTTACCGGTTTTCAAGACCAGCGCCATCGGCCACTAGGCGAACCCTCCCGGACACGTCCCCGAAGGGTACGCGGCCGTGCATAGTCTGCCACGGGCCCCGTAACGGGCGAGCCGGCGTCCCACCCTCGCTGGCAGGATGTCCGCCGTGTGGGAGACACCGACGGTGGTGCTGATCACCGGAATCATGGCGGCCGGCAAGTCCACAGTGGCCGAGCTGCTGGCCCGGCGGCTGCCCCGATCCGTGCACCTGCGCGGTGACGTGTTCCGCCGGATGATCGTCGGCGGGCGGGCGCAGCTGACCGCCCAGCTCTCCGGCGTGGCGGCAGCTCCGGCTCCGCTACGACCTGGCCGCCGCCGCGGCCGACCGGTACGCGGCGGCGGGGTTCACCGTGATGCTTCAGGACGTGGTGCTCGGCCCGGACCTGCCGGCCATGGTCGACCGGATCCGGCACCGGCCGCTCGCGGTGGTGGTGCTCGCGCCCGGCGCGGAGGTGGTCGCCGCCCGCGAGCGGGACCGGCCCAAGCAGGGGTACGGCGACTGGCCGGTCGCCGACCTGGACGCGGAGTTCCGGGCCGACACGCCCCGGATCGGGCTCTGGCTGGACACCTCGGCGCAGACCCCGGACGAGACGGTGGACGAGATCCTGACTCGGGCGTGGACGGACGGCCGGATCGGGTAAGACTGGGCCATGCGCGCGATGACGATCCCGAAACCCGGCGGACCCGAGGCTCTCGTCTGGTCCGAGGTGCCCGACCCGGAGCCCGGCGCCGGCGAGGTGGTCGTCGACGTGCGGGCCAGCGCGGTGAACCGGGCCGACCTGCTGCAACGGCAGGGCAACTACCCGCCGCCGCCGGGCGCGCCCGCGTACCCGGGGTTGGAATGCTCCGGGGTGATCAGTGCGCTCGGGCCCGACGTGACCGGCTGGGCGGTCGGCGACGAGGTCTGCGCCCTGCTGGCCGGCGGCGGGTACGCCGAGAAGGTGGCCGTGCCGGCCGGGCAGTTGCTGCCGGTGCCGGCCGGTGTGGACCTGGTGGACGCCGCGGCGCTGCCGGAGGTGGCCTGCACGGTCTGGTCGAACGTGGTCCAGCTCGCCCGGCTGGCGAAGGGCGAGACGCTGCTGGTGCACGGCGGCGGGAGCGGGATCGGCACGTTCGCCATCCAGCTCGGCGTGGCGCTCGGCGCGACCGTGGTGGTGACCGCGCGGGCGGGGAAGCACGGCCGGCTGCGCGAGCTGGGCGCCGCGCACACCGTCGACTACCGGGAGCAGGACTTCGTCGAAGAGGTCCACCGGGTCACCGACGGCCGGGGCGCCGACGTGATCCTGGACATCATGGGTGCCGCCTATCTGCCGCGGAACGTGGCGGCGCTGGCCACCGGCGGCCGGCTGGTGGTGATCGGCATGCAGGGCGGCCGCAAGGGCGAGCTGGACCTGGGGATGCTGCTGGCGAAGCGGGGGGCGGTCCACGCCACGGCGCTGCGCTCCCGGCCGCTGGCCGAGAAGGCGGAGATCGTCCGGGGCGTACGCGAGCAGGTGTGGCCGCTGGTCGAGTCCGGGGCGGTCCGGCCGATCGTGCACAGCCGGGCGAAGCTGGCCGACGCCGCCGACGCGCACCGCCTGGTCGAGACGAGCGACCACCTGGGCAAGGTGCTGCTGGTCCGGTGACCGGTCAGGCCGCGTCGCCGTCCGGCTCGCCCGGCCGGGGCAGCATCAGCCGGGCGCCGGGGCCTTCGGCGGACAGCGAGTCGCCCGGGTTGTAGAGCGTGCAGCGCTGCAACGACAGGCAGCCGCAGCCGATGCAGCCGTCCAGGTCGTCGCGGAGCTTGCCGAGCAGCCGGATCCTCTCGTCCAGCCGCTCCCGCCAGGCCTTGGAGAGGGCGGACCAGTCGTCCGGGGTGGGCGTACGCGAGGACGGCAGCGCGTCCAGCGCCTCCCGGATCTCCTCCAGCGACACGCCGACCTGCTGGGAGATCCGGACGAACGCCACCCGGCGCAGTTCCGACCGGGCGTAGCGGCGCTGGTTGCCGCCGGTGCGCTGGGCCCGGATCAGCCCCAGGCGCTCGTAGTAGCGCAGCGCAGAGGGGGCCACCCCGCTGCGGGCGGACAGCTGTCCGATGGTGAGTGCTTCGTGCATCACAAGACCTTGAGTTGAAGTGCGCTTCAACTCCGAGGCTATCCGCATGACGACGACCACCGCCACCGACCCCGCCGTGCTGGGCGCGCTGCTCGACCGGGTACGCGCCGGGCGCGAGTTCGGCGCGAACGTGTACTCGACGCTGGACGTGCTCCAGGTCCTCTACGACCGGGTGCTCCGGATCACCCCGGAGACCGTCGACGACCCGGACCGGGACCGCTTCCTGCTCTCCAAGGGGCACGCGGTCGCCGGCTACTACGCGCTGCTCGCCGCCAAGGGCTTCGTGCCGGTGGAGTGGCTGGACGACCAGGGCGGGCCGGACAGCCGCCTCGGCGACCACCCGGACCGGCTGCTGGTGCCCGGGGTGGAGATCGGCTCCGGGTCGCTCGGCCACGGCCTCGGCCTGGGTGTGGGCACCGCGCTCGGCCTGCGCGCCCAGGGACGGCCCGACCCCCGGGTGTACGTGCTGCTCGGCGACGCCGAACTGGACGAGGGTGCCAACCACGAGGCGATCGCGTACGCGGGGGCGACCGGGCTCGGCAACCTCACCGCGATCGTGCTGGACAACCGGTCCGCGAGCCACGGCTGGCCGGGCGGCGCGGCCAGCCGGTTCACCGTCAACGGGTGGACCGCCGCGACGGTCGACGGCCGCGACCACGAGGCCCTGCACACCGCCCTCACCGGGCACGACAACCACCGGCCGCACGTCGTCGTCGCGGTCGTCACCAACGGGGAGTGACCATGCGCGAGACCTTCGTGACCACCGCCAGCGCCTTTCTGGACGACCCGCGGACGGCCATCGTGCTGGCCGACATCTCGGCCGCCGCGTTCGCGCCGGCCGCCGAACGGCACCCCGACCGGGTGCTCAACGTCGGCATCCGGGAGCAGCTCATGGTGGGCGTGGCCGGCGGGCTGGCGCTGACCGGGCTGCGCCCGATCGTGCACAGCTACGCGCCGTTCCTGGTCGAGCGGGCGTACGAGCAGATCAAGCTGGACCTCGACCACCAGGGCGTCGGGGCGGTGCTGGTCAGCGTCGGCGCGTCGTACGACCGGGCGGCGGCGGGGCGGACCCACCTGGCGCCGGCCGACGTGGCGCTGATCGACACGCTGCGCGACTGGACGGTGCACGTGCCGGGCCACCGGGACGAGGTGCCCAGGGTGCTGCGGGACGTGGTGTGCGGCCAGGACTCGGCGTACGTGCGGCTCTCCACGGAGAGCAACGCGACGGCGTACCCGGACGCGGGTGACCTGCGGATCATGCGGGACGCCGGGCCGGGTGCGCCGCTGCTGGTGGTGGTCGGCCCGCTGCTGGACCAGGCGCTCGCGGCCGTCGCCGACCGGGCGGTCACCGTGACGTACACCCATCGGCCGCGCCCGTTCGACACCGCCGGGCTGCGGGCCCTCGCGGGCAGCGAGGTGATCCTGGTCGAGCCGTACCTGGCGGGGACCTCGGCCCGGGTGGTCGGCGCGGCGCTGGCCGACCGGCCGCACCGGCTGCTCACCCTCGGCGTGGGCCGCGCGGACCTGCGCCGCTACGGCTTGACGGAGGACCACACCCGGTGGCACGGCCTGGACGCCGCCGGGCTGCGCCGCTCGGTCGACGCGTTCCTGTCCCGGTCCGCCTGACCGGGGGGGACCCGCCCGGGGTCGGCGTCAGCGCTGCGCGGCGCCGACCGGGCGGCGGCGGGCCCGCTCGCGGGCCAGGATCCAGACCGCCTCGACGCCGTCCTTCCAGGTGATCTTCTTGCCCTCCTCGCGGCCCCGCGCGCGGTAGCTGATCGGCACCTCGTACGGGCGGATCCGCTGGCGCAGCAGCTTGCCGGTGACCTCGGCCTCCATGCCGAAGCCACGGGACCGGATCTGGAGCGACCGGTAGAGCTCCAGCGGCATGAGCTTGAAGCAGGTCTCCAGGTCGCCGATGTACGAGTTGTAGAGCACGTTCGCCACGGTCGTGACGCCCCGGTTGCCCATCACGTACCAGAAGCTGTAGGCGCTGTGGCTGCCGAAGGTCCGATTGCCGTAGACCACCGTCGCCCGCCCGTCGAGCACCGGCTCCAGCAGCTTCGGGATGTCCTGCGGGTCGTACTCGAGGTCGGCGTCGAGGATGACCATGTACTCACCCTCGGCGTTGTCGACGGCGGTCTTGATCGCTGCGCCCTTGCCGGCGTTGCGCTGGTGGGTGATGACCCGCAGCCGCGCGTCGTCCACCCGGCCGAGGACCTCCCCGGTGCCGTCCCGGCTGCCGTCGTCGACCACGACGAGCTCGATCTCGCACGGGTAGTCCACCGCCAATGCCTGCTTCAGGGCATCAGCGATGCGTTCTTCCTCGTTGTAGACCGGCATGAGGATCGAGAGCTTCACACGGGTTCTCCACGGTGGCGACGGTAAGTCGGCCCTAGCGTAACCTGGCCGCTCGCCGCAGCGGCGCGAGCAGCGCCGTGAGCTGTGAGAAGGTCGTCCGTCGCCGCTCCCGCGAGAAGGCGGCCGCCCCACCGGGACGACCGCCTTCCCCCATCTCAGCGCTGCTTGAACGGGACCACGACCAGCCGGGCGACGCCGCCGTCGCCGTCCTTGGCGCCGGCCACGCCGACGGTGGTGCCGACCTTGATGTCAGTGGACTGCACGGTGGTGCGCCGCTCGATCACCCGCAGCTTCTCGTCGAACGTCCAGGTCATGGTGAAGCCGTCGGTGCACTTGACGGTCATCGACTTGTCGTCGATGGCGGTCACCTGGCCGCGCTGCACCGCGACGGTCTTCGTCCCGCCGTCCTTGGTCTGCACCACCACCTCGCCGTGCAGGATGTTCCTGCGCAGCAGCACCCGGGCCCGGTGCCGGTTGCGCCACTCCTGCCCGCGCTCGCCCTTCTGGCCCTTGCCGGCCTGCGCACCGGCCGAGGTCGAGGGGGCCGGGTCGGCGACCGGGTCCACGTCCAGGTCGGCGGCGTCGAAACCCATCGCGGCGAGCGCCTGACCGTCCGCGCCCATCGCGGCGGCCACCTCGACCGCGGTCTCCTTCGCCGAGTCCTGCGCCAGCTGGGCGGGCCCGCAGCCGGCGAGGCCGAGCGCGGCCGCCGCGAGCAGCGCGGTGACGCCGGTGACGATTCCCTGACGTGCCATCGGTTGTCCTCTCTCGTCCGTGGTGCCTTCAGCCTGCCCCACCCGCACGAGCAGATCGTCAGGCCGATGTTCGGGTCAGGTAAGGATCGCCGGGCAGCCGGACGGTGAAGGCCGCGCCGCCCTCCGGGGCGTGCCCGGCCGTGATGCCGCCGCCGAGCCGGTGGACCAGGCCGGCGGCGAGCGCCAGGCCGAGCCCGCTGCCCACCTTGCGCACCCCCCGGTACCGCTGGTGCAGCGCGCCGCGCTCGAACGCCACCGCCAGGTCGTCGTCGGTGAAGCCGGGTCCGCCGTCGCGGACCTCGACGATGCCGCCGGCGGCCGGGTCCGCGCCGGCCGGCCGGACCGCCAGCACCACCGGCGCCCCCGGGGGTACGACCCGCAGCGCGTTCTCCAGCAGCCCGTCCACCACCTGCCGGATCCGTCCCGGATCGGTGTACGCGGGCACCGGCCCGACCGGTGCCTCCACCCGGAACGGCACCCCGACCGCGGCACACCGGTCGGACCAGGTCCGCTCGGCGTCGGCGGCCAGCCGGGTCAGGTCGACCGGGCCCGGCTCCAGCGGGAAGTCGGCCGCCTCCAGCCGGGCCAGCGCGAGCAGGTCGCTGACCAGCCGGTCCAGGTGCTCGGCCTCGGCGAGCATCGTCCGGCCGGTGTCCGGCACCCCGTCGGCGTCGATCACCCCGTCGGCGAGCGCCTCGGCGTAGCCCCGGATGGCGGTGAGCGGGGTGCGCAGCTCGTGCGACACCGAGAGCAGGAACTCCCGCTGCCGCCCCTCGCTGGTGGCCAGCGCGGCGGCCAGCCCGTTCAGCGCGTACGCCAGGTCGGCCACCTCGTCGGGCGGCTCGACCGGCACCCGGACCGCCCGGTCCCCGGCGCGCAGCCGCGCGGCGGCGGTGGCCGCGGTACGGATCGGCCGGGCCAGCCGGCGGGCCAGCAGCAGCCCGGCGGCCGCCCCGGCGGCGAGCCCGGCGAGCAGCGGCAGCCAGAGGCTGCGCAGCACCTGCCGCCAGGGTCCGCTGGTGGTGGCCCGGGTGAGCACCACCCCGTCGCCGCCGGACAGGGCCCGCCCCTCGACCAGGGCTCGTCTCCCGTCGACCAGCCGCCGGCCGGCGACGTCCCGGCCGGCCGCCACCCGGGTCACCACCTGCGGGGGGAGGCCGGGGCGGTCCACCTGGCCGGCCCGGATGAGGTACACCTCGATGTCCTGCTGGCGGAGCTGGCGGATCAGCCGTTCCCCGGCGGTGTCGCGCTGCCGGGCCGCGCTGACCCGGAGCACGCCGGCGGCGAGCCGGGCCTGGGCAGCCAGCGCCTCCTGGTCGCGCCGCTCGGCGCCGCGTACCGCGAGGGGGACCGCGACCAGCGCGGTGACCAGCACCGACACCAGCGCCACCGCGCAGGTGACCAGCACCGCGCGGGCGGTCAGGGTGTGCGCGGGACGCCGGCGCGGCGGCGTCGGGGCCGGGCGGGGTCCGATCACCGGCAGCGCGACGGTGGGCTGCTCAGGCATCGGCCGCGTACCCGACGCCGCGGTGGGTGCGGATCACGCTGGCCGGGCCGAGCTTGGCCCGGACCTGGGCCACGTGCACGTCCACGGTCCGGGTGCCGGCGTGCGCGGCGTACCCCCAGACGCCGGCGAGCAACTCCTCCCGGGTGAAGACCCGGCCGGGCCGGGCCATCAGGTGCGCGAGCAGGTCGAACTCGGTGGAGGTGAGCTGGACCGGGGTGCCGGCGGCGGTGACCGTCCGGCGGGCCGGGTCGAGGGTGACCGCGCCGACCACCCGGGGCTGCTCGGCCCCGGCGGGCGCGCCGGCCGTGCGGCGCAGCACCGCCCGGACCCGGGCGACCAGCTCACGCGGGCTGAACGGCTTGGTCACGTAGTCGTCCGCGCCCAGTTCCAGGCCGACGATCCGGTCGACCTCGTCGTCCCGGGCGGTGAGGAAGATGACCGGGGTCCAGTCGCCGGCCTCGCGCAGCCGCCGGCAGATCTCGGTGCCGGGCAGCCCGGGCAACGCGATGTCCAGCACGCAGGCCACCGGGCGCAGCCGCCGCGCGGCGGCGAGACCGGCCGCGCCGTCCCGTTCCAGGTGTACGCCGAAGCCGTCCCGGCTCAGGTAGAGCCGGACCAGGTCGGCGATGGCCGGCTCGTCCTCCACCACGAGGACGAGCCCACGCTGGGCGGTGTCGGCGGTCACCGGCCCATGATTACCGACCGGTGGACGCCGAAGACGTCCGGGGAATGTTCGGGTTCGGTAAGGAGCCGGTCAGCGGACCGTCGCCGGGCGGAACCCGGCGGGACGGGTGCCGACCGGCGGCTCGCCGATGGTGGCGACCAGCCGCTCGGCGGGCGTCCGGAGCCGGGTCCGGAAGGCGTGGTTGAGCAGGGCGTCGAGCTGCCACACCTGCTTCGGGTGGTGGGTCCGGATGAGGAACCGCTCGCGGACCCCGTCGATCGCGGTGGCCGCCAGCTCGACGCTCTGCGAGCGCGCGTCGGGGCTCCAGGTGACGTTGCTCAGCTCGCGCAGCTCGGTGTTGAGGTGCAGGCGCAGCCGGTGCAGCACCCGGGTCTGCTGGGTGACCACGAGGCGGCGGTGGGTGAGGAGCATCAGGTATTCGCCGCCGATCGGGTGGTCCGGGCGACTGCACCGGGTGACCAGGATGGTCGCGTCGCCCGAGCCGACGCACCGGCGAAAGATCGGCATGTGCCGACTCACGGTCTGGGTCGCCAGGCCGGTCTCGGCGGCGGCCGGAAGGAACGTTCGGGAGAACACGTCCATGCAAGATGCAACGAGCATTTGATTGGGGTGATATGGGTCACGCCGAAGTTCTGGAACTTCCACCCCTGCAAGTCGCACCCGCGGTCCGACATCCTCAGCGCCACGACCGGGCCCCGCCGCGAGTAACGCGAGGCCCGGCCGATGCCCGCGTCAGAGCAGTGGGGTCATGCTGCCCCAGCCGGTGCCGATCTTGGCCGACGACGCCCAGCCCGTGCCGAACCAGCGGTAGCGGACCAGATAGCCGGTGGACTTCTGCACCGCCACCAGATCCGGGTAGCCGTCCCGGTCGAAGTCGCCGACCTGGACGACGTCGCGCACGGTGTTCCAGCCGGTGCCGACCTTGGTCTTGGACGTGATCGCGCCCCCGCGGCCGGAGTACCGGTACAGGTAGCCAGTGGTCTTCTCCCGGGCCAGCAGGTCCGGGTAGCCGTCGGCGTTGAAGTCGCCGCCGCCGTTCAACTCGTCCATGCCGTTCCAGCCGCCCGACCCGATCAGCACCCGGCTGCCGAAGCCGGTGCCCTTGCCGGGGTAGAGGTAGAGCGCGCCGTTGGACGACTGCACCGCCACCAGGTCCGGGTAACCGTCCCGGTTGTAGTCACCGATCGGGGTGAGCTCCCGCATGCTGTTCCAGCCCGTACCGATCTTCACCCGGCTGCCGAACCCGGATCCCGTCCCCGGGTAGAGCCACAGGTAGCCGGTGGACTTCTCCCGGGCGAGGATGTCCTCCCCACCGGACCGGTTGAAGTTCCCGACCCGCAGCAGCGCGTTCATGCTGTTCCAGCCGGTGCCCAGGGCCACCCGGCCGCTCAGCGTGGTGCCGTTGCCGCCGTAGAGGTAGAGCCGGCCGGTGGACGGCTCCCGGTAGACCACGTCGGACCAGCCGTTGCCGGTGAAGTCGCCGAACCGGGTCGCGGGCAGCGGAGCGACGTCGAGGAAGTCGCCGTCGATGTTGATGGTGACCCCGCCGTACGTCTCGTCGTGCGGGCCGACGTGCTGCTTCATCCGCCGCTTCGGCGACCAGTAGCCGGCCGGGACGTCCGGGTCGTCGACCGTCGCCTGGATCATCGGGTCGGCTGTCGGGTCCTCCAGCCGCCACCGGGCGAAGTGCAGGTAGTCGGGGCGGACGTAGCCGGCCTTGTTGTACGCGGCGACCTGATCGGCCACGCCGCTCGCCATGCTGCTGTAGAAGCCCGAGAGGTAGCCCTGGTCGTGCAGGCGCGCGGTCCAGGCGCTCATGAACGAGGTGACCGCCGTCGTGCAGGCGACGTCCCCGGTGGCGTAGTTCTCCATGTCGAAGACCAGCACGCTCTCCCGAGGCAGGCCCAGGCTCTGCGCCTGGACGACGGCGTCGTCGGCCTGAGCTCTGCCCTGGGCGGCGGCCTGCGTCGGGTCGAGGGCCATCTTGGCCCTGGTCGTGTTGCGGCAGGGCGACTGGAGGCCGACGTACATCGGCACCAGGTGCCAGCCGGCCGCCGCCTGGGTGGCGACCCAGTCGGCGGTGAGGTTGGGCTGGGCACAGCCCCGGTCCTCCCCGCCGAAGTAGATGGTGACCGCCTGGTAGGGCGAGTTGGCCCGCCAGGCCTGCATGGCGGCGCTGCTCGGCGCGGTGCAGGCGTCGAAGCCGAGACCGGTGTACGTGCCCGGCTGGGGGCCGACGGCTGCCTGGGCCGGCCCGGCGGTGGCGGTGAGCGCGGCGCCGGCGCCGAGGACGGCGGCAGCCGAGGCGGCCAGCGTCCGGCGGGCAGCCCGGCGCAGCCCGGGCAGCGAGAAGGAGGGTGTCATGATTTCCCCGAATCTGTCCCCGTGGTCAGCAGGCCGGCGGCGGACGCCTGGCGTCACTCGCTCCACACCGGCCCCACGATTCTTGCCAGGTCAAGGCCCACCTGTCGAGACCGAAACCGAATCCCGTCCGGTTTAGGCCCAGTTCGCCAGCCAGTGCAGGGACTGGCCGTGCGGTCCGGTCCAGGCGACCGGGCGACCGTCCAAGGCCAGCAGGAACCGGGCCGGACCGTCCGGAGCGGACAGTCCCTCGGCGAATTCGGGGAACACTCCGGCCCCCTCGTTGGAGATCCAGTGGCCGGGCAGCCCGCGTACCAGCTCGGCGAAGGCGCGCCGCCCCTCCATCGGCAGGTACGCCAGCACGGCGCTGTGGAAGACGACCAGCGTGGCGTCCCGGGGTGCGGTGGCGGCCAGCGCCGGCAGGTCGGCGAGCAGGTCGCCGCGGTGCACCGGGGCGGGCAACGTCCGGGCGACCTCGGCGGCGGCGCGCAGCCGGTCCCGCCGGTCCTGCTGCTCCGGCCAGACCAGCGCGGTCAGCCAGGCCAGGTCGTCCGGGCCGGTGACGTCGAGCGGGTTCAGGTCCAGCCCGGCCCGCCACACCACCTCGGGCACCCGGTCCGGCAGCGGCGCGGGCCCGTCGACCGCGCAGCTCAGCTCGACCGGGCTGTCCGCCGGCCCGACCCGGTGGGAGCCGTAGGCGTAGCGGTAGCGGTCCGGCTGGAGACAGAGGCCCGCGGAGACGCCCACCTCCAGCAGGGCGAGCGGCTGCGGCAGCCGGGCCAGCAGCGGCAGCAGCACCGCGCAGCGGCCCGCCTCGTTGGTCTGGGTCCGGCGGGTCGACATGGTGGCCGCCACCTCGGACCAGTACGCCGTCGCCCAGGCCCGGAACCGGTCCGGGTCGTCGACCGGGCCGCCGAGGAATCGGGCTGCGCCGAACAGCAGGTTCGGCTGGCGCTTCGGCGCGGGCAGCCGGTCGAGCAGGGCGAGCAGGTCGGCGTCCGCGGCGACCGCCAGGGCCAGCCGCTCGTACGTCGGGGACTGACCCCGAGCCTCCCGCTCGGCGAACCTGCGATAGCTGTCAACGGTGTCCACAGCGGCACCCTGCCGCAGCCGGTTCCGGCGGGGAAATGACCGCCGCCACAGCCGGTCAGACCGGCATGGTGCGGAACGTCTCGCCGAACCAGCCGACGTCGACCCGGCTCAGAGCAGCTCGACGATGGTCGCGTTGGCCATGCCGCCGCCCTCGCACATGGTCTGCAGGCCGTAGCGGATCCCGTTGTCCCGCATGTGCTGGAGCATCGTGGTCATGATCCGGGCGCCGGACCCGCCGAGCGGGTGGCCGAGGGCGATCGCGCCGCCGCGCGGGTTCAACCGCTCCGGGTCCGCCTCGGTCTCCGCCAGCCAGGCCAGCGGCACCGGGGCGAACGCCTCGTTCACCTCGTACACCCCGATCTCCTCGATGCCCAGCCCCGCGCGGCGCAGCGCCTTGGCGGTGGCCGGGAGGGGGGCGGTGAGCATGGTGACCGGGTCGTCGGCGGCCACCACGGCGGTGTGGACGCGGGCCAGCGGCCGCAGGCCGTGCCGGCTGGCCCACTCGCTGGTGGTGACCGCGAGCGCGGCGGCCCCGTCGGAGATCTGCGACGCGGAGCCGGCGGTGACCACGCCGTCGGCCTTGAACGGGGTGGCCAGCTCGCCGAGCTTGGCCAGCGAGGTGTCCCGGCGGATGCCCTCGTCGGCGGTGAACTTGCCGCCGTCGGCCAGCGCCACCGGGGCCAGCTCCGGGTCGAACGCCCCGGCGTCCTGCGCGGCGGCGGCCTTCTCGTGGCTGGCCAGCGCGAACTCGTCTAGCTGGGTCCGCGAGAACCGCCACCGCTGGGCGATCAGCTCGGCGCCGACGCCCTGGTTGAACGGGAGCGGGCTGTCCTCGGCGACGCCCTCGACGCCGCGGTAGCGCTCGAGGATGGCCGGGCTGAACGGCATGCCGCCGGCCACGCTGGAGCCCATCGGCACCCGGGTCATCGACTCGACGCCGCCGGCGACCACCAGGTCGGCCTGGCCGGAGAGGACGGTGGCGGCGGCGAAGTGCAGCGCCTGCTGGCTCGACCCGCACTGCCGGTCGAGCGTGGTGCCGGGGACCGACTCGGGCCAGCCGGCGGCGAGGACGGCGTTGCGGGCGACGTTCCACGACTGCTCGCCGACCTGGGAGACGCAGCCCCAGACCACGTCGTCGACGTCAACGGGGTCGATGCCGGTCCGCTCGGCGAGGGCGCGCAGCACGTGCGCCGAGAGGTCGACCGGGTGCACGCCGGCGAGGCTGCCCTTGCGCCGCCCGACCGGGGTCCGCACCGCACCGACGATGACCGCGTCACTCATGTTTACTCCCCGGTAACTTGGGCTGGCCCCGATACTACGTCCTGACCCGGCCGGTCGTCCTCCCCCGTTTCCCGGCCGTCGCGTCGGCGGCCGGAGTGGCTGGCATGCTGGGGCGGTGAATCCACAGTCGCCCCCGGCCCAGCAGTGGCGGGTGCCGGCGATCCTGCCGGTCGCCAAGCTGGCCGGCGCGCTCGTCCTGGTCGCGCTGGGCCTGCTCTTCGCCAACGGTGACCGGGTCCAGCTCGTGCTCGCCGGGCTGGGCGCCGTCGCGCTGGCCGGCTGGGGCCTGCGGGACCTGGTCGCGCCCGTCCGGCTGGCCGTCGACGCGGAGGGGATCACCGTGATCCGGGGCTTCGCCGGCCGGCACCGGCTGCCCTGGCCGGCGGTCGAGGCGATCCGGGTGGAACGGCGTACCCGGCGCGGGCTGACCGCCGAGACGCTGGAGATCGACGCGGGAGAGTCGCTCCACCTGTTCGGCCGGCACGACCTGGACGCCCCGCCGGAGGAGGTCGCCGAGGCGCTGCGCGCCGCCCAGGCCGCCGCGCACTGAACGCCCGCCCTCAGCCGGTCAGCATGCCGGTGCGCACCAGCACCAGGCCGAGCAGGGCCAGCGCGATGATCGCGCCGCCGGCCGCCTGGAACAGGGTCCGCCGCATCCGTGGCGCGTACGCCAGGACCAGCGCCATCACCGCGCCGGTGACCAGGCCGCCCAGGTGACCGGCGATCGAGATGTGCGGCACGGTGAAGGTGAAGATCAGGTTGATCACCAGAATCGGCACGATGGCCGAGGTGTCCCGGCCCAGCCGGCGCATGATCACGAAGATCGCGGCGAAGAGGCCGAAGATGGCGGTCGACGCCCCGGCCGAGGTCTGGTAGGGCGGGCTGAACAGGTAGATGGCGACGTTGCCGCCGAGCCCGGCGATCAGATAGAGGGCCAGGAAGCGCAGCGGCCCGAGCACCGCCTCCAGGGTCCGGCCGAGCACCCAGAGCCCCCACATGTTGAGCAGCAGGTGCGGCAGCCCGTAGTGCAGGAACATCGCGGTGACCAGGCGATACCACTGCCCCTCGGCGACCCCGCCGATGGTGTGGTCGGGGAGGACAGCCAAGCCGAGCACGGACCCCCAGTTGGTCAGCGGCGTGGAGCCGCTGAGGAGTTTGCTGAGGGCGGCAGCGCCGGCCGAGGCGAGGGAGAGGAGCATGACCAGCCCGTTCAGGGCGATCAGCGTCTTCGTGACGTAGCCCTGGCGGCCGGCGGCACCGCCCCCGAAAGCGGTACGCGCCGGCCGCACGGTGCGGCGTCCCTCGCTGACGCACTCCGGGCACTGGTGCCCGACGGAGGCCTCCCGCATGCACTCCGGGCAGATCGGCCGGTCACAGCGGGTGCACCGGACGTACGTCTCCCGACCGGGGTGCCGGTAGCAGACCGGGACGGCCGGCACCGGCCCGTCGGTGGCGTCACCTGCCGGCCCGGAGCGCTCAGTCATGCGAGCAAAGGTACCCGCACACCGGTCAGGAGGACTTGCGCTCGATCTCGACGCGCTCGATGACCACGTCCTGGAGCGGGCGGTCGCTCGGGCCGGTCGGCGTGTTCGCGATCGAGTCCACGACCTTGGCCGACTGCTCGTCCGCGACCTGCCCGAAGATGGTGTGCCGGTTGTTCAGGTGCGGCGTCGGGCCGACCGTGATGAAGAACTGCGACCCGTTGGTGCCCGGCCCGGCGTTCGCCATCGCCAGCAGGTAGGGCCGGTCGAAGCGCAGCTCCGGGTGGAATTCGTCGGCGAACTTGTAGCCCGGCCCACCGCGACCGGTGCCGGTCGGGTCGCCCATCTGGACCATGAAGCCGCTGATCACGCGGTGCGAGATGGTGCCGTCGTAGTACGGCCCGCTGCCCGGCTGGCCGGTACGCGGGTCGATGTATTCGCGAGTGCCCTCGGCCAGCTCGACGAAGTTGCGGACGGTCTTCGGCGCGTGGTTCGGGAAGAGCTCCAGCCGGATCGGGCCAGCGTTGGTGTGCAAGGTGGCGTAGACAGCCTCGGCCACGGGTACTCCTCACTTGTTGGTCAGTTTCCATGCGGATCCTCCCATGTGCCCGATCTGGCCATGCGGAGGCATCCGAAGGTGGAGGATGACGAAGGAACAACTCCCAGGAGGTGGGACCGTGTTTGGAATCGGGCGGCGCAAGACCCAGGGGCAGCTCGCGAAGGCGGAGCTGAGCCAGGGCATCGGTCACCTGAGGCAGGCCGCGTCGCACGCGGCGAAGGGTGCCGGCGCCTCGGTCGGCCCGCGGGTCCAGGCAGCCCGGGGTGCCGTCGCGCCCACCGCGATCATGGTCCGGGATCGGGCGTCGAGCGGCATCGCCTCGACGGCCGCCGCGCTCGCGCCGCTGGTCCTGGCCATGCGCAACGCCCAGGCCGAGGCCGCGGGCAAGGCGGTGAAGGGGCGCAAGGCCGCCGCCAAGCAGGCCGCGATGACGAAGCAGCTCAAGGCGAAGAACCTCAAGGCCGCCCGGAAGAAGCAGAAGCGGTCGCGCGGCATGATGACCGGCCTGCTGGCCGCCGGCACCGTCGCCGGCCTGGCCGGCGCGATGGCCATGCGCCGCCGCCGCGAGCAGCTGGAGTGGGCCGAGTACGACCCGGCCGGCAGGCTGGCCCCGCTGGGCGAGGACAAGCTGGATCCGATGCGCGAGGACGTGGACACCATCGTGGTGGAGACCCCCGACCCGGCCGCGAAGGTGACCCAGGCCGGCCCGAGCGGTGCCGGCAGCCCGGTGGTGGCCGGCAACGACGGTGCCGCGTCGACCGCCAGGGCCAGCAGCCAGCCGGTGATCCAGCCGAACGACAAGGTTCCCTCGGTCGCCGAGGGAGCGCGGGACGTCTCCGGCCGCCCGGCCGACGACGTCAGCAAGGCGACGGCGAACGGCAAGAGCAACGCCAAGGCCAGCGGTCGCCGCTGATCTGTCCCGGAAAGCGCCGGCCGGGGGTACGCCCCGCATGGCCGGCGCTGCCGCGTGCCCGGCGCTACAGCCAGCCGTTACGGCGGAACAGGCGGTAGAGCGTGAACGACGACGCCAGCATCAGCGCCCACACGCCCGGGTAGCCGTACGTCCAGTCCAGCTCCGGCATGTACTTGAAGTTCATGCCGTAGATCCCGGCGATGGCGGTCCACACCGCGCCGATCGCCGCCCAGGCCGCGATCTTGCGCATGTCGTTGTTCTGGTCGACGGTGACCTGGGCCAGCCGCGCCTGGAGGATCGAGTTGAGCAGGTCGTCGTACGAGTTGACCTGCTCGACCGTCCGACTGAGGTGGTCCTGCACGTCCCGGAAGTAGCGCCGCACCTCCTGCGGCACGTCCCGGTTGACCTGCGAGGTGAGCGTCATCAGCGGGCGCTGCAACGGCACCACCGCCCGCTTGAACTCCACCAGCTCCCGCTTCATCTGGTAGATCCGCTGGATCCGCCCGCTGCCGTGCCGGTCGAAGACGTCCGCTTCCAGCACGTCGAGGTCGTCCTCCAGCCGGTCGGCGACCTCCAGGTAGAGGTCCACCACCCGGTCGGTGATCGCGTACGCGACCGCCCACGGGCCGTGCCGCAGCAGATCCCGTTTCTCCTCCAGGTCGGCCCGGACCGGGGAGAGCCGACAGGCGTCCCCGTGCCGGACGCTGATCAGGAAGTCCGGCCCGATGAAGAGCATCACCTGACCGGTCTCCACCACCTCGGAGTTCTCGGTCAGCTCGGTGTGCTCGCAGTAGCGGGCGGTGCGCAGGACCAGGAACACGACCTCGCCGAAGCGCTCCAGCTTGGGGCGCTGCTGGGCCTTGACCGCGTCCTCCACGGCAAGCTCGTGCAGGCCGTAGGTGTCCGCGATCTCGGTCATCTCGTCCAGCTCGGGCTCGTGCAGGCCGATCCAGACGAAGGCGTTCCGCTCCCGGCGGGCCGCCGCCAGCGCGTCGGCGTATTGCCACTCGCCCGGCTGGCGCTCCCCGTCGACGTAGAGGCCGCAGTCGACGACGCCGCTCCGCCCGGGGCCGGCCGGGGCGGGGACGCGCGGGGAGCCGTCGGCGTTGAGGATGCGGCTCATGGCGCGTACCGGCGCCGCCCAGGCCCGCGGCCTGAGCGCCCCGCCGCCGTTCTGTCCGGTAGTGCGGTCGCCTGCCACCCGGTCGGTCATCTCGCCCCCTCCCCACGATGCTGCGGCTTGCAGATTACGCCGATCGGGACGAACCGCAGCGGGGCGAGCTCGGGAGCGGGGGCGCGGGTGCGACGGGCGTCACTGGGCCGGGGTCATTGGTGGCGCCGGGCGGGCCGGCCGCGTCAGGGGGGTGAGGGGCGACACGGCCCACCCGGCACCCTTTTGGGGGCGGGAGTGATGCTGCGCGCGCCGGCGGTCCGAGCGGGGGGCGGAGTGCGGCTCCCCCGAGGCGGCGGACCGGTCACCGACGAAAGGTGAACGGCGCTCGCAGCATTGTGGGTCGCCGGCCGGCCCAGCGGGAGACCTGAGCCGGCCGGGATCGCCGAACTGTCGGAAACCCGACAGAAAATCAGCCCCGAACGGCGGCCAACGCGTCGGCCAGCCGCCGGACACCCTCGTCGATCCGGTCCGCGGTGACCGCGGAGAACGCCAGCCGCAGCGCGTGCCGGCCACCGTCGATCATGAAGTCACTGCCCTTGACCACGGCGACCCCGCGCTCCGCGGCGGCCGGGGCGAGCCGGTCCACCTCGACGTCCTCCGGCAGCTCCACCCAGAGGAAGTAGCCGCCGTCCGGCTCGACGAACCGGGCCTCCGGGATGTGCCGCCGCAGCGACTCGGCGAGCACCGTGGCCCGCTCGCCGAGCGCGGTCCGCACGGTGTGGATCGACCGCTCGATGTCGCCGGAGACGCAGAACTGGTGCACGACCGCCTCGGAGACCATGCCGGGCGAGATGTAGAGGTTCGTCGCCCTCTTGGCGATCGCAGCGATCAGCTCGGCCGGGCCGACCAGGTAGCCGACCCGGACGCCCGGGCAGACCGTCTTGGTGAAGCTGGAGGCGTGCACCACCACGCCCCGGGTGTCCATCGACAGCATCGAGGGCAACGGTTCACCGCGGAACCGGATGTCCGCGTACGGGTCGTCCTCGAAGATCGTGAAGCCGTACTCGGCGGCCAGGTCGAGCAGCTCCCGGCGCTTCTCCAGGGACAGGGTCACGCCGGCCGGGTTCTGGTAGTTCGGGATCACGTGGGCCAGCCGTGGCCGGACCCCCGACTCCAGCAGCTTGCGCAGCTCGGCGGTGTCCAGACCGTCCGGCTGGATGGTCACGCCGTGGATCTCGCCGCCCATCTGCTGGAGGTTGAGCAGCGTCCGGTCGTACGTCGGGCGCTCGACGATCACCGCGTCGCCCCGCCGGACCAGGTGGTCGAAGAGGAAGGCGTCGGCCTGGAGCGAGCCGTTGGTGATCAGCACCTGGTCCGGCTCCACGCCGTGCTTCTCCGCGATCCACTTCCGCAGGGGCGGGTAACCGACGGAGGTGCCGTACGCCGTGATCCCGGCGGGGTCGGCGTCGAAGGCGCGGACGGCGGCGGCCTTGAGCCCCTCGACATCGACGATGTCCAGCGAGGGAGCGCCACGGGCGAAGGAGATCAGCTGCTCGGCGGTCATGCGCACGAGCCTAGGGCCTGCTCCGGCCGGTCCGACCGGCATACACGCGAAGTTCAACATGCGGGCGGTCGATCCGTCCGACCGGCCGATCGGAGAGCCGAAACGGGCTCGCGACAAGGCTCCGGACGCACCCGGGGGCCCGGCCGTCGCCGGCCGGGCCCCGGTCGTACGAGGACGGTTCAGACCGTCGTCGGGGCGTGCTCCCGGGCCCAGACCCGCATCAGGTCGCGTACCGAGATCACCCCGGCCACCTCCCGGCCGTCGAGGACCACCAGGTGCCGGAAGCCGCCCCGGGCCATGGCCGCGGCCGCCTCCTCGACCGTCCAGTCCGGACCGGCGTAGACGACGTCCCACGTCAGGTGGGCGCCGGTGCGTTCCACGTCCGGGTCGAGCCCGGCGCCGATCGCATTGAGCACATCGCGTTCGGTCATGATCCCGACTCCCTCGGAGTCCGGGTCGATCACGACCGCCGACCCGACACGGCGGGCCGACATCATCCGGGCCGCCTGGCGGAGCGTGTGCTCCGGGCCGACCACGAGCACCTCACTGGACATCGCTTCCCGAACCTGCATCACGCATCACCCCTGTGGGACGGTGGCCTCGGTACGGCCATGGTGGGCCATCAATGCGTACCGGGACAAGACCGGGCAGCGGCGCGTCGGCCCCGGCTCGCTACTGTCGTCGCCGTGCCCACCGAGCCTCTCCGCTGCGCCGGCGCGCTGATCGTGGACGACGACGGCCGCATCTTCATCCAGCGCCGGTCACCGGACCGGACCCTCTTCCCCAACTGCTGGGACATCGTCGGCGGCCACCTCGAACCGGGCGAGAGCGTCGAGGAGGCGCTGCGCCGCGAGGTCACCGAGGAGACCGGCTGGACCGTGTCGCAGGTGCTCGGGCAGGTCGGCGAGTACCGGTACACCGGCGACGACGGGCTGGTCCGGGTGGAGACCGACTTCCTGGTGCGCGTGGCCGGCGACCTGAGCCGACCCCGGCTGGAGGAGGGCAAGCACACCGAGTTCCGCTGGCTGGCGGAGCAGGACGTCGACCTGCTCGACGAGCACCGCGACGTCAACGACGGGCTGATCCGGCGGATCGCCGAGAACGCGTTCGCCGTCCTGCGGTCGATCGATCGATGAGCGACTCGACCGTTCCGGGTCGCGGCGCGGCGCGGGTTACGACGCGCCGAGCCGGAATGGTCGACCACGTCGAACTGCCGCCGCACCGGTTCGCCGAGCTGGTCGCCCCGGCGATCGACCGGGTCTTCCTCGCCGGCATGCTCGCCGGCCGCGACGGCGGCGGCGCGGAGCTGAGCTCACGGTACGGCGGGCCGGCCGCGACCGGCTTCCTGGTGGAGTTCCGCACCCGGCTCGCCGCGACCGGCGGGACGGTGGACGGGCCCGGCTTCGCCGCGGTCACCCGCTACCGGGACCCGGCCGCCTGCCAGCGGGTCGTGGACAAGCAGGTCGCGCACGGGATGCTTCAGCGCGTACCGGACGGCGGCTGCTGTGCCACCGAGCGTGGGCTGGCGTTCCTGAGTGAGCTGTTCGGCGTCCACGCCGAGGTCACCGAGGAGCTGTGGGCGGGGCAGGACGACCGGGTGGAGCGGCTGGTGACGGCGCTCGGCCGGGTGCTGGCGTACGCCCTGCTGCTGACCGAGGACGACGAGCCCGCCGCGTTCGCCGCGATGGCCCCGCCGCACGAACCGGACGGCACCCCGGCCGGCGTGCTGCTGCTCAACCGGCTGGGCACGCTGCGCTACCACCGGGCGGACGCGCACGCGGCGGCGTGGACCGCCGCCGGGCACACCGCGGCCAGCATCGCCCAGCTGCCGCCGGGGCCGGAGCGGCTGGCCATCGAGCAGGAGACCGACCGCCGGGCCGCCGGCCCGTACGCCGTGCTCACCGCCGAGGAACGGCTCGCGGTGCTCGCGGACCTGGCCGCCCTGCCGGGCTGAACCACGGATGACAGTCAGGCGGCCAACCGCCCGGCGCTATCCTCCACCGGTGACCAGCAGTAGTACTGAGGAGGATGCCGGCATGATCGGGATGGTGCTCGCGGCCGGTGCGGGGCGACGGCTGCGCCCGTACACCGACACCCTGCCCAAGGCCCTGGTGCCGGTGGACGGGGAGACCACCATCCTCGACATCGCGCTGCGCAACCTCGCCGAGGTGGGGCTCACCGAGATCGTGATCGTGGTCGGCTACGCCGCCGACGCGGTCCGGCAGCGGCAGGCGGCGCTGGAGCAGAAGTACGGCGTCACCCTCACCCTGGTGCACAACGACAAGGCCGAGGAGTGGAACAACGCGTACTCGCTCTGGCTGGCGCGGGAGCACTTCTCCCGGGGCGTGCTGCTGGTCAACGGCGACACCGTGCACCCGGTGAGCGTGGAGAAGACCCTGCTGGCCGAGCGCGGCCCGGGCATCCTGCTGGCCGTCGACACCCTCAAGGCGCTGGCCGAGGAGGAGATGAAGACCACCTTCGACGCCGCCGGCCAGCTCACCCGGATCACCAAGCAGATGGACCCGCTCGACGCGTACGGCGAGTACATCGGCGCGACGCTGATCGAGCCGCAGGTGGCCGACGCCCTCGCCGACGCCCTGGAGGCGACCTGGCGGCGCGACCCGAACCTCTACTACGAGGACGGCTACCAGGAGTTCGCGGACCGGGGCGGCGAGGTGCGGGCCGCGCCGATCGGCGACGTGTCCTGGGTCGAGGTGGACAACCACGCCGACCTGGCCCGGGCGTGGGAGATCGCGTGCCGCTACTAGCCCGGACCATCCTCACCCCGCTGCACATCGACGTACGGCGGGGCGCCGTGGCCGACCTCGCCGCGATCCTCGTCGACGGGCGGATCTCCGCCGGCGGCGACGTGGCGGTGGTGGTCGGGCCCGGGCAGGGCGAGCAGATCGCCGAGCTGATCCGGCCGTCGCTGCGCTCGGCGGACGTGTTCACCGTGGCGGGCGCCACCCTGGACGCCGCCGACGACCTGGGCGCCAAGCTGCGCCACCGCTCGTACGACGCGGTGGTCGGCATCGGCGGCGGCAAGACCATCGACGTTGCCAAGTACGCGGCCACCCGGCGCGGCCTGCCCATGGTGACCGTGGCCACCGGCCTGGCCAACGACGGCATCGCCTCCCCGGTGGCCAGCCTGATCACCGACGGGATCAAGGGCTCGTACGGGGTGCACATCCCGATCGCCGTGATCGTGGACCTGGACTTCGTGGAGGCCGGCCCGGAGCGGCACAACCGGGCCGGCATCGGCGACGTGGTGAGCAACATCAGCGCGCTGGCCGACTGGGAGCTGGCCCGCCAGGTACGTGGCGAGCCGGTCGACGGGCTGGCCGCCTCGCTGGCCCGGATGGGGGCCGAGGCGGTGCTGGCCCACCAGGGCGACATGGGCGACGACGCGTTCGTCACCGTGCTGGCCGAGGCGCTGATCTCCACCGGCCTGGCCATGGCGGTCTGCGGCACCAGCCGCCCGGCCAGCGGCGGCTGCCACGAGATCATGCACGCCATCGACGCGCTCTACCCGGGCACCGCCTCGCACGGGGAGCTGGCCGGGCTCGGCGCGCTCTTCTGCACCTTCCTGCGCGGTGACGAGCGCCGGTTCGCCGAGATGTCGGCCTGCCTGGGCCGGCACGGTCTGCCGCGGCTCCCGGCCGACGTACGGCTGACCGACGACCAGTTCGTGGCGGCGGTGCAGTTCGCGCCGGCCACCCGGCCGGACCGGTACACCATCCTCGAACACCTCGCGATGTCGCCTACCGAGACGCGGGAGCGGCTGGCAGACTACGCCGATGCACTCCGCGACCACCTTGGCTGAGCCCCGCCCCACCGTCGCCGACTTCCACCGGGTCAACCGGGGCGGCGGCCTGTTCAGCGAGTCGATCAGCCAGTGGATCGGCGCGGTCTTCGCGCTGGTCGCCCAGCGGCTCGGGCTGCGCCCGACCGCGCTGACCATCACGAACCTGGTGCTCGGCCTGGCCGCCTCGGCCACCGTGGTCGCGCTCGCCGACAAGGTCGCCGCCGGCACCGTGCCGGCCTGGGCGGTCGGACTGACCGCCCTGGTCGGCTGGCAGATCGCGTACGCGCTGGACTGCGCGGACGGTCAGCTCGCCCGGGTCACCGGGCAGCGCAGCTCGGCCGGCGCCCGGGTCGACGTGCTCTGCGACGTGGCCGCCCAGATCGCCCTGGTCACCGCCCTCGGGGCGACCGCCGTGGCGCAGCGCCCGGCGACGCCGACCTGGCTGGTGGCGGTCTTCGCCGGCACCTGGATGGTCAACCTGGTCACCTCGGTGATGCAGGCCGGCCCGGACGCGGCCAGCATGGTCACCTCGACCTCGCTCCCCGTACGCCTGGTGAAGCTGGTCCGCGACTACGGCGCGGTGATCTTCCTGGCCGGCCTGGTGCTGACCCTTGCCCCCGCGCTGACGGTCTGGGTGGTCGTCGCGTTCACGATCGTCAACGGCGGCTTCCTGCTCGCCAGCATCGCCTTCTCGGCCCGCGCCTCCCTCCGCTGACCCCCCGCGCGACGGCGCCCCGCCGTGCCGACGTGGCGGCGCTCAGCGGCGGGCCGTCGCGGCGACGTCGGCGTAGATGTCGATGAGTCGCTTGGTGACCACGTCGGGGTGGAACATGCGCTCGTAGCGGGTCCGGGCGGATCCCGCCAGGGCAGCGGCGCCGGCCCCGGCCACCGGCAGGGCGGCGGCCAGCGCCGCCGGCTCCGGGGCCACCACCCAGCCGGCCTCGCCCGCCTCGATGCCGTCGGGGATGGCGGGGCGGTCGGACCCGCCGGCGGGCGCGGAGGCCACCTCCGCCGGGCCGGTGCCGGTGGGCTCGCGCGGGGTGTCCGCGCCGACCAGGTACGGGATGCCGCCGAGCGCGGTACCGAGCACCGGCCGGCCGCTGGCCAGCGCCTCGATGATCACGGTGGGCAGCACGTCGTGCCAGGTGGGGGTGGCCAGCAACACCGCGCTCGCCTCGATCGCGGCGCGTACCCCGGGCCGGTCGAGCTGCCCCAGGTAGACCACGTCCGCCCGCTCGGCGGCGGCCGCCTCGGCCAGCGGGCGCAGTTCGCCGTCCCCGGCGATCCGGAGCGGGCCCAGCGTGCCGACCGGGTGCCGCCGCCACGCCTCCAGCAGCAGGTCGAGCCCCTTCTCCGGGGTGAGCCGGGCCATGTAGAGGAAGCCCTCGCCGAGCGGCGCCGGCGTACCCGGGTCCGGGATGGCGTTGGGCTTGACCACGATCCGCTCGTCCGGGATGCCGTAGTCGCGCAGGTGGTCGGCGACCGCGGTGGTGAGGGCGATGAACCGGTCGACCGACTTCCAGGTGGGGCGGTGCACGGCGAGGGTGGTGGCCATCAGCGCGCTCTGCGCCCGGGAGCCGCGGTAGCAGCGGTGCACGACGGCCGGCACGCCCAGCGCCCGGCCCCGGCAGTCCTGGCAGATCACGCCGTCCCGGAAGTAGAGGCCGGAGGAGCAGACCTGGCGGTAGTTGTGCACCGTCTGCACCACCGGCACGCCGCGCTTGTGCGCGGTCCGGATCACCCACGGCGAGAGCAGCGGGTACGGGTTGTGCAGGTGCAGGACGTCGGGCCGGTGCTCGGCGAGCAGGCGGTCGAGGTCGTGCTGGGCCTGTGGCGCCCAGATCGGGGAGATCGGCAGCAGCGCCTTGGCGGCCATCGACATCGCGGGGATCTCGTCGGAGCTGCGCAGGAACGGCAGCACCTCCACCCCGGCGGCGGTGAGCTGAGCGATCTCGGCGTCGACGATGGTGTTCTCGCCGGAAGGCTGGGCTTCCCGGTACCGGTTGTGCGCCACCACGATTCTCACGGGAAAGAAGGCTACCGTTGTACGGTGCCCGAACTACCGGAGGTGGAAGCGCTCGCCGGCTACCTGCGCGAGCGGGCGGTCGGCCGGCGCGTCGAGCGTGTCGAGGTCGCCGCGATCAGCGCCCTGAAGACGTACGATCCGCCGCCGAGCGCGGTGGCCGGCCGGGCCGTGGTCGGCGCGGGCCGGCACGGCAAGTTCCTCGACGTGATCTTCGACGGCGGGCTGCACCTGGTGGTACACCTGGCCCGGGCGGGCTGGCTGCACTACCGGGAGGCGTTCCCGTCGACCGCCCCGCTGCGCCCCGGCAAGGGCCCGATCGCCCTGCGGGTACGCCTCGACGACGGCTCCGGCTTCGACCTCACCGAGGCCGGCACCCAGAAGAAGCTGGCCGGGTACCTGGTGACGGACCCGGCGCAGGTGCCCGGGGTGGCAAAACTCGGCCCGGACGCGTTCGGCGCCGACCTGGCGACCTTCGCCGAGCGGATGCGCAGCCGGCGGGGCCAGGTCAAGGGGGTGCTGACCGACCAGGCGGTGCTGGCCGGGGTGGGCAACGCATACTCCGACGAGATCCTGCACGCGGCGAAGCTGTCGCCGTTCGCGATCACCGACCGGCTCAGCGACGACCAGCTCGCCACGCTGCACGCGGCGACCCGGATGGTGCTCGGCGACGCGGTCCGGCGGTCGATGGGGCAGCGGGCCGCCGAGTTGAAGGGGGAGAAGCGCTCGGGGCTGAAGGTGCACGCCCGGAAGGGTCTTCCCTGCCCGGTCTGTGGCGACACCGTCCGGGAAGTCTCGTTCGCCGACTCCAGCCTCCAGTACTGCCCCACCTGCCAGACCGGCGGCAAGCCACTCGCTGACCGTCGGTTGTCCCGCCTCGTACGGTGAGTAATTCCACCCGGCGATTACGGAGAGGAATCGAACCCGGATCTCCGAAGCTCCCGGTCCGCACCTCTACCGAGGCCGCCATCCATCGGTATAGTGGCTCGGTCCCCGGCTTCACAACCGATATGGAGCCGGCCAGATCCCCGCGAGCAGCGACGGACGGCACTTCCCCTCGGGGGCCGTCCCGACCAGGCCCGCGTGGGAGACTGGGACGGTGGGCGACTCGAGCCCTCACTGCGAGTGAGGGCGCGTGTCATGCGGGAGGACATGGGTTGAGGTGACGACAAGCCTCCAGCGCCCGGTAACCAACACAGGCCGGAGCAAGAGCGTGCGGCACGTCGACAGCTTCGAGATCCAGCCGCCGACACCGCCGTCGCACAACGGCGTACCGCGGTCGGCTTGGGCCCGTGCCCGCCGCCGGGTGTCCCGCTGGCACCGCCCCTACACGGCTCTCCTGCTCCTGCTCGACTTCGCCGCCGTGGTGGTGGCCGACTGGATCGCCCAGGAGGCGTTCGGCCAGGCCAGGGCCGGCTTCTACAACGCCAAGGCAGACCCGACCTGGTTCTACACCGTGGCGTTCGTGCTGCTGCCGCTCGGCTGGCTGTTCATCCTCTGGGGCAACCGGGCGTACGACCGGCGCTACCTCGGACTGGGCCCGGACGAGTTCAAGCGGGTGACCCGGGGCGGGGTGACGGTCGCCGCGACGGTCTCGTTCATCGCGTTCGCCACCAAGACCGACCTCTCCCGCTACACGGTCGGTTTCGCCCTGCTCGGCGCGTTGGTGCTGATCCTGCTGGAACGCTTCCTGGCCCGGTTCCTGCTGCACATGATCCGGAGCCGGGCCGGCCAGGCCGGGCACCGGATGGTGCTGGTCGGCACCCTGCCCGAGTGCCTGGAGGTCTACACCGCGGTCACCCGCACCCCCAGCGCCGGCCTGGTGCCGGTGGCCATCCACCTCACCGACGGGTACGCCGCCGCCCGCGGCATCGAGACCCCGGTCCCGGTCTACGCCGGCCGCGACGTGCTCGCCCTGGTCCGGGAGGTCGGCGGGGACACCATCGCGGTCTGCGGCTCGGCCAGCGCCGAGCCCGGTGAGCTGCGCCGGCTGGCCTGGCAGCTCGAGGGCTCCGGCGTCGACCTGGTGGTCGCGCCCCAGCTCACCGACATCGCCGGCCCCCGGGTGCACATCCGCCCGATCGAGGGCCTGCCACTGCTGCACGTCGAGGAGCCGACGCTGTCGGGCCCGGCGCTCCTGGTCAAGAACCTGATGGACCGGGTCGCCGCCGGGCTGGGTCTGGTGCTGCTGATCCCGCTTTTCGTCGCGATCGCGATCGCGATCCGGATCTCCGACCGCGGGCCGGTCTTCTTCCGGCAGCCCCGGGTCGGGCACGAGGGGCGGACCTTCCGGGTCTGGAAGTTCCGCACGATGTACGTCGACGCCGAGGAGCGGCTGGCCAGCCTGGTCGACCAGAACGAGACCGACGGCCTGCTGTTCAAGATGAAGCAGGACCCGCGGGTCTTCCCGGTGGGCCGGTTCCTGCGCGCCTCCTCGCTGGACGAGCTGCCCCAGCTGATCAACGTGCTGTGGGGCGAGATGTCGCTGGTCGGGCCGCGTCCGCTCCCCGCCGACGACGGCGACTTCCTGGGCGACGTCCGCCGCCGGCTGCTGGTCCGGCCCGGGATCACCGGCCTGTGGCAGGTCTCCGGCCGCTCCGACCTGTCCTGGGACGAGGCCGTCCGGCTCGACCTCTACTACGTCGACAACTGGTCGCTGGCATACGACCTGAGCATCCTGTGGCGGACCGTCGGGGTGGTGTTCGCCCGCAAGGGCGCGTACTGACCCCTTGGCGGCGGGCCCGCCAACCGCAAGGATCTGGGCCGTGGGTGGCAATCTCTCCGCCGTCTTCGGCGTGGTCTCGCTGATCAGCGCGCTCGCCGCGGCGCTCTGGGCGGTGCTGCGGCTGCGCGGCCGCCGGGGCATCGCGACCGCCACCCAGCGGGCCACGTACGAGGTGCTGCACACCGCCGGCCTCGCCGCCGAGCCGCTGCGGGCCGGGTTGAGCGCCACGGGCGCGGCGAAGGCCGTACGCCATCTGCGGGCTCTGGTGGGTGCGGCCGGGCTGGCCCTGACGGACCGGGAGGCCCTGCTCGCCCTCGACGGACGCGGCGCGCACCATGGCGACCAACTTCTCGCGGCGGCCCGGAAGGCGGTCGGCACCGGCCGGTCGACCGTGCTGCGCGAGTCGGAGCTGCACTGCGACCTGGTGGACTGCCCGGTACGCGGCGCCGTGGTGACGCCGCTGAGCGCGGACGGCCGGGTGGTCGGGGCGCTGGTGGCGGTCGCCGACGAGCAGCCCGCCCCGGGGCTGGTGCAGGCGACACTGGAGACCGCGCACTGGGCCGGCGACCAGCTCGCCCTGGCCGAGCTGGACTCGTCCCGGGAGCGCCTGGCCCGGGCCGAGGTACGCGCCCTGCGCGCCCAGATCAGCCCGCACTTCATCTACAACGCGCTGACCGCGATCGGCTCGTTCGTCCGCACCGACCCGGAGTGGGCCCGGGAGCTGATCCTGGAGTTCGCCGAGTTCACCCGCTACTCGTTCCGGGCGCACGGGGAGTTCACCACGCTCGCGGAGGAGCTGCGCTCGATCGACCGGTACCTGACCATCGAGCGGGCCCGGTTCGGCGAGCGGCTCCAGGTGCGCCTGCAGATCGCCCCGGAGGTGCTGCCGGTGACCCTGCCGTTCCTCTGCCTCCAGCCGCTGGTGGAGAACGCCGTACGCCACGGGTTGTCCCGCAAGCCGGGCACCGGCATGGTGAGCATCGAGGCCCGGGACGCGGGCGCGGAATGCCACATCACGGTGGAGGACGACGGAGTGGGGATGGACCCGACGACGCTGACCGCCGGCATCGCCGAGCTGGCCGGTGCCGGCAGCGACCCGACCGAGGACCCCGGCCAGCACGTCGGCCTCTCGAACGTCGACGAGCGGCTCCGGTCGGTCTTCGGGGACCGGTTCGGCCTGGTCGTCGAGACCGGCCTGGGTTCGGGTACGAAGGTCAGCATGCGGGTGCCGAAGTTCCACCCCGGCGTACGGGCGGGCTCATGACCGTGCACG
The DNA here is from genome assembly GCF_042871425.1 of Micromonospora sp. NPDC005806. NCBI lineage: Bacteria > Bacillati > Actinomycetota > Actinomycetes > Micromonosporales > Micromonosporaceae > Micromonospora > Micromonospora sp. NPDC005806. The sequence continues at coordinate 38,085 of NZ_JBIAIL010000005.1, forward strand.
CGACGGGTTTCCTCCGGGTGCTGGCGGTGGACGACGAGCCGCCGGCGCTGGACGAGCTGGCGTACCACCTGCGCGCCGACCCCCGGGTGGCCCGGCTGCACACGGCCGGGGACGCCACCGAGGCGCTGCGGGTGCTCCGCGACGGCGATGTGGACGTGGTCTTCCTGGACATCCGGATGCCCGGGCTGGACGGCATGGAGCTGGCCCGGGTGCTGCGGCGGTTCGCCCGGCCGCCGGCGATCGTCTTCGTCACCGCGTACGACGACGGCGCGGTGGACGCCTTCGACCTGGGCGCGACGGACTACGTCCGCAAGCCGGTGCGGGCCGAGCGGCTGGCCGAGTCGCTGCGCCGGGTGATCGGCTCCCGGGTCGTCCCCTCCCACCCGGCGGCCCTGGCCCGGGCGGAGGAGGACCCGACCATCCCGATCGAGCTGGCCGGGACGACGCGGATGCTGCCCCGCTCGGCGGTGCGCTGGGTGGAGGCGCAGGGCGACTACGCCCGGCTGCACACCGCGGACGCCTCGCACCTGGTCCGGGTCTCGCTGGCGACCCTCGCCGAGCGCTGGGCCGACGCGGGCTTCGTCCGGATCCACCGGTCCTACCTCGTGCAGTTGAAGCTGATCGCCGAGCTGCGGCTGGTCAACTCCGGCTACGTGGTGGTGATCGACGGTACGGAGCTGCCGGTGAGCCGTCGGCACACCCGCGAGCTGAAGGACAAGCTGGTCCGGGCGGCGAAGCAGGACTGGAACCGCTGAGCCGAACTTTTTCTCGCGGGGCAGGAATACGCCGCCACTATCGTACGCTGTACGGCAGGCCGTACGACAGAGTGGAGGCCCCATGTCCGACAGCCGCTACGACGCCGCGACCGAATTCGACCGCCAGCTCGACCGCCTGGTGCAACTCGGGTATCCCGCCCTGGCCGAGCTGACCGAGGGGGCCTTCCGTGACCTGCTCGCGCCGCTGCGCGCCGCGGCGGTCGCCCAGGCGGCCGGCCTGGCCGCGCCCACCGAGGGGCGGGTTCCCTTCCTGCTGGTGACCACCCGGGAGCTGGTGCCGGTCCAGGAGCGGATCGCGCTGACCACCCTGGCCGGCAAGCGGAAGCCCGGCATCCTCGACCGGAACTTTCCCGCCGGCGATCTGCCCAGGTTCGACCCGATCAAGGAGCTGGAGGTGCCGGCCGGGCCGGCGTACCTGCTCTTCGACGTGGACCGGGGCGAGGAGTACCGGAACCTGCCGCCGTCCGGCGCGCTGGAGCAGATGACCGCCGAGGGTCGGCTGCCGATCACCATCGACGAGGGCCTGGCCTTCATCACCCTGCACCCGCCGGCACTGGCCAGCAACCGGTGCTTCTCGCTGGTCGGGTCACGCTGCGGCGACAAGCGGGTGCCGGCGCTCTGGATCAGCCAGGGCGCGCCCAAGCTCGGCTGGTGCTGGTACGGCAACCCGCACACCTGGCTCGGCTCGGCCACCGCCCACCCGGTCCGGGTCGGGCTCCCCGACCGTCCATGACGTCGGACACCATCACCTTCGCCCGGCATCTCTCCCACTCAGTTGTCCACAACGACCCGGCCGCCATCCACCGGGTTATCCACAGGAGTGACGCGTTCTCCACAGGTTGTTCACAACGCGCGCCACCGATCTCCACGGCCGGTCCCTACAGTCGGACGCCATGAAGGAACGCCGGGTACTGGTGGTCGAGGACGAACGGACCATCGCCGAGTCGGTCGCCGCCCGCCTGCGGGCGGAGGGCTTCACCGTGGACATCGCCGGGGACGGCCCGAGCGCCGTCGACAAGTTCCGGGCCGGGCAGCACGACCTCGTCGTCCTCGACGTGATGCTGCCCGGCTTCGACGGGCTGGAGGTGTGCCGGCGGATCCAGGCCGACCGGCCGGTGCCGGTGCTGATGCTCACCGCCCGCGACGACGAGACCGACCTGCTGGTCGGACTGGCCGTCGGCGCCGACGACTACCTGACCAAACCGTTCTCGATGCGAGAGCTGGCCGCCCGGGTGCACGTGCTGCTGCGCCGGATGGACCGGGCGGCGACCACTCCGCCGGCCACCCTGCGGCTCGGCGACATCGAGATCAGCCCGGCCGAACGCCGGGTGGTCAAGGACGGCGTCGAGGTGCACCTGACGCCCACCGAGTTCGACCTGCTGGTGCACCTGGCCGGCCGGCCGCGTACGGTGCTGCCCCGGGAGCGGCTGCTCGCCGACGTGTGGGGATGGGCGGAGGGCTCCGGCACCCGGACCGTCGACAGCCACGTCAAGGCGCTACGGCGCAAGCTCGGCGCGGACCTGATCCGCACGGTGCACGGCGTCGGGTACGCGCTGGAGGTCCCGGCGTGAGCGTCCGGCTGGTGGACTGGCTGAACCGGGTGCTGCCCCGCCCGCTGGACCCGGTCCGCTCGATCAAGATGAAGCTCGGCGTCCTGCTGGTCGCCTCCTGGGCGGTCGCCGTCGGCTACTTCTGGTGGGGCGTCGGCTGGCTGCCGCCGGGCACCGCGCTGACCGCCATCGCCATCGCCCTGCTCACCGCTCAGGTGCTCGCCCACGGCATGACCTCGCCGCTGCGGGAGATGACCGCCGCGGCCGGGGCGATGGCCCGGGGCGACTACACCCGCCGGGTGCGGGCCACCTCGCGGGACGAGGTGGGCGAGCTGGCCCACGCGTTCAACAAGATGGCGGCCGACCTGGCCGCCGCCGACCAGCGCCGGCGCGAGCTGATCGCGAACGTCTCGCACGAGCTGCGGACGCCGATCAGCGCGCTCCAGGGCGTGCTGGAGAACCTGGTCGACGGGGTGGCCACCCCGGAACCGGCGGCGCTGCGCGCCGCGCTCGCCCAGACCGAGCGGCTCGGGCACCTCGTCGCCGACCTGCTCGACCTGTCCCGGCTGGACGCGGGCGTGGTGCCGCTGCGCCGGGTCCGGATCGACGTCGCCGACTTCCTCGACGAGGCGGTGGAACACGCCGTCGCCAACGCGGCCGGCACCGGGCAGGACGTCCACTTCCGCCTCCGACCGCTGCCCGCCCCGCTGACCGTGCACGCCGACCCGTGGCGGCTGCACCAGGTCTTCGCCAACCTGCTCGACAACGCCGCCCGGCACAGTCCGCCCGGCGGGACGGTGCTGGTCACCACCGAGGAGCGGGCCGGCCACCTGCACGTCGAGGTGAGCGACGAAGGCGAGGGCATCCCCGCGGCCGAGCGGTCCCGGGTGTTCGAGCGGTTCACCCGGGGCGAGCGGGCCGCCGGGGGCGGGACCGGGCTGGGCCTGGCGATCGCCCGCTGGGTGGTCGAGCTGCACGGCGGCACCATCCGCGTCGCCGATCCGCCCGCCGCCGCGCCGGACGCCCGCCCCGGCTGCCGGATCGAGGTCGCCCTTCCGCTCACCGAGCCCGCCCGAGGAGAGGCCGCATGACCACCGCACACCCGCCGCAGCCGCCCATCGATCCCCGGCTGGTGCCGCCCCACCCGCCGGCCCTGCACCCGCACGTCGCACCGCAGCCCGCCGTCCGGCCGGCACCGCAGCCCACCGCCTGGGAGCGGCGTTGGCCGGGAGCCGCCGGGCCGGCCCGGCCGGTGGTGCTCGGCACGGTGGCGGTGGCCGCCGGGGTGAGCGCCTCGGTGGTGCCGCTGGACCGGCCCGGGTTGGGCTGGCTGGTGGCCACCCTCGCCGGGGCGGCCGCCCTCGGCACGGCCGCCGTCGTCCGGCCCCGACCAGGTCCGCCCCCCACAGCTCCCGCCCCGCCCGCCCCGGGGCCCGCCGCGCCGGCCACCGGTACCCACCCGGCCCAGCCGCAGGTGGGCGTACCGGGGGAGAGCAGCGCCACGGCAGGGCCCCGCGCGGCCGTCCGTCCCGGCGCCACGGGGGCGTCGGGCCGGGCGGCCCGGCTGGCCTGGGCGGTCGCCACCGTCGCCCTGGTCGGAGTCGGCACGGTACGCGCCGCCAACTGGCTCTTCGCGCTCTGTCTGCTCGCCGCCGTCGGCACCGCCTCGCTCGCCGTGGCCGGCGGTCGTACCCCGCTGGGCCTGCTGACGGGCGCGGTGCTGCCGCCGATCGCCACCCTGCGGGCGCTGCCCTGGGCCACCCGAGGGCTGCCCCGCCCCCGGGCGGACGGCCCGAGCATCGGACGGCTCCTGGCCAGCCTCGGGGTCACCGCCGTGCTGCTGCTCCTGTTCGGGCTGCTCTTCTCCTCGGCCGACGCGGTCTTCGCCGACCTGGTGGCCGCTGCGCTGCCCGACGTCTCCACCCCGGGCGTGTTCGGCTGGGTCGTCCGCCTGCTGCTGGTCGGCGCGGTGCTGCTCGGCGGGGCGTACCTGCTGGCCGCGCCGCCCGACCTGGAGCTGCGGGCCCGGCCGGCCCGGGCGGTGCGGCGGCTGGAGTGGGTGCTGCCGCTGGCCCTGCTCGACGCGCTCTTCGCGGCGTTCGTGCTGGTGCAGCTCACCGTGCTGTTCGGCGGCTCCGGACACGTGCTGCGGACGGCCGGGCTGACCTACGCCGAGTACGCCCGCGGCGGGTTCTGGCAGCTGCTCGCGGTCTCCGCGCTGACCCTGCTGGTGATCGCCGGCGCGATGCGCTGGGCACCCCGGCACACCCGGGCCGACCGGACGCTGATCCGGCTGCTGATCGGCGGGCTGACCGTGCTCAGCCTGGTGATTGTGGCCTCGGCGCTCTACCGGATGCGGGTCTACACCGACGCGTACGGGGCGACCCGGCTGCGCCTGGTGGTGGCGACCGTGGAGCTCTGGCTGGGGCTGCTCTTCGGGCTGGTCGCGGTGGCCACGGTCCGGCTCCGCGGCGCCTGGCTGCCCCGGCTGGTGCTGGGCGCGGGGGTGGTCGCCCTGCTCGGTCTCGCCGTGGTCAACCCGGACCGGCTGATCGCCGACTGGAACGTCGACCGGTGGCAGCGGATCGACCGGCTGGACGTGGACTACCTGTCCAGGCTGTCGGCGGACGCCGTACCGGCGCTGGACCGGTTGCCGGAACCGATGCGGTCCTGCGCGCTGCGGGACATCGCCGGGCAGCTCCCCGAGGACGGCTGGCGGGCCGCGAACGTGGGCCGCGCGCAGGCCCGCGCGGTGTTCGCCGCGGACCGGGCCGCCGAGGTTGCGACGGCGCCGTGCCCTTGACATTCCCGCTGTTCAGGCAAGACTGCCGGGGATGGCCGGAGCCGACGAACAGGACGCTCCGGGGCGGCCCGTCGAGGTCGCCCCGGTGCCCGTCCCGCGCGCCCCGGCGGCGCCCCGGCGTACCCGCGTCGTGCTGGCCGAGGTGTCCCGCCCGGGGAGCCGGGCGGACCGCACCCGGTCGGAGCTGACCCAGCAGACCCGGGTCGGCGAGACGCTGGTCCAGGGGCTGGTCCGGGCCCAGCTCACCCTGGCGCTGCGGCTGAGCCTGCTGGTGCTGATCGGGCTGGGCGGCCTGCCCTGGCTCTTCGCGATCGCGCCCTCGATCGGGCGGGTCACCGTGCTCGGGGTCAACCTGCCGTGGCTGCTGCTCGGGGTGGTCGCCTTCCCGTTCCTGATCGGGGTGGGCTGGGCGTACGTGCGGCTGGCGGAACGGAACGAGCAGGACTTCACCGACCTGGTCCAGCGGCCGGAGCGCTGAGGTGGGCAACGGGTACGTGGTCCCGGCGATCGTGGTGGTCACCCTGGTCACCGTCGGGATCGGCTTCTACGGGCTGCGGCTGGCCCGGACCACCTCCGACTTCCTGGTCGCCTCCCGGGCGGTCAGCCCGACCTGGAACGCGGCCGCGATCGGCGGCGAGTACCTGTCGGCGGCGAGCTTCCTGGGCGTGGCCGGGCTGATCCTCAAGTACGGCGTGGACGTGCTCTGGTACCCGGTCGGCTTCGCCGCCGGCTACCTGGCGCTGCTGCTCTTCGTGGCCGCCCCACTGCGCCGCTCCGGGGCGTTCACCCTGCCGGACTTCTGCGAGGTGCGGCTCGGCTCGCGGCGGCTGCGGAAGCTGGCCACCGTCTTCGTGATCTTCATCGGCTGGCTCTACCTGGTGCCGCAGCTCCAGGGCGCGGGGCTCACCATGGCCACGGTGGCCGGCTCGCCGTACCCGGTGGGGGCGCTGCTGGTCGCGGTGGTGGTGACCACGAACGTGGCGCTGGGCGGGATGCGGGCGATCACCTTCGTCCAGGCGTTCCAGTACTGGTTGAAGCTGACCGCGCTGGCCGTACCGGCGATCTTCCTGGCCCTGCAGTGGCAGGCCGACGCCCGACCGGCGGTGACCCCGCCCGACGGGCCGGCGTTCCGGACCGCGACCACCGTCGTGGTCGAGCACCGGGCGACCCTCACCTTTCCCGACGGCGACGTCCGGGAGGTACGCCCCGGCGACCGCGTCGAGTTCGCCGCCGGTGACCCGGTGCCGGAGGTCGCCGGGGGTACGGCCACCGGCGCGGCCGACTGGCTGCTGCCGGACACCGCCGGGGACGACGACCGGGGGCTGTTCGCGACGTACTCGCTGATCCTGGCCACCTTCCTCGGCACCATGGGCCTGCCGCACGTGCTGGTGCGCTTCTACACCAACCCGGACGGCGCCGCCGCCCGCCGGACCACGCTGGTGGTGCTGGCCCTGGTCGGCGTCTTCTACCTCCTGCCCACCATCTACGGCGTGCTGGGCCGGATCTACACGCCGCAGCTGCTGGTGACCGGCCAGACCGACGCGGTGGTGGTGCTGCTGCCCGGGGCGGTGCTCGGCGGCGGTCCGACCGGCCGGCTGCTCGCCGCGCTGGTCGCCGCCGGGGCGTTCGCCGCCTTCCTCTCCACCTCGTCCGGCCTGCTCACCAGCGTCGCCGGGGTGATCTCCACGGACGTGTTCGGCCGCGGCTCGGTACGCGGCTTCCGGCTCGCCACGGTGATCGCCGGCGGGGTGCCCGCGGTGCTCGCCCTGAACGTCTCCGGCCTGGACGTCTCCCAGGTGGTCGGGCTGGCCTTCGCGGTGGCCGCGTCGAGCTTCTGTCCGCTGCTGGTGCTGGGCATCTGGTGGCGCGGGCTGACCGACCTGGGTGCCGCCGCCGGGGTGCTGGTCGGCGGCGGCGCGGCGGTCGGCGCGGTGCTGCTCACGGTGCTCGGCCCGCCGCTGAGCGGGTGGCCGGCCACGCTGACCACCCAGCCGGCGGCCTGGACCGTGCCGCTGGCGTTCACCGTGATGGTGGCGGTGTCGATGGCCACCCGGCGGCGGCTGCCCGCCGACGTCGGCGTGACGATGCTCCGCCTGCACGCCCCGGAGACGCTGCGCCTCTAGCTGACCCGCCGGACCGGGCCACCTGGCCCGGCTGGACGTGCTGCCGCCGGTCTGACCGGGTACGGCTCAGGGATGACCGGAGATCATCCTCCGGCCGGAGCGACCCCTGGCCGGAGCGGACTACGGTCTGAGTCATGGATGAGCACCCCGCGCTGTCCCTTCGCGGCCTGGCCAAGCGGTTCGACACCAAGGTGGCGGTCGCGGGCGTCGACCTGGGCGTGCCGACCGGCTCATTCTACGGGCTGCTCGGTCCGAACGGCGCCGGCAAGACCACCACTCTCTCCATGGCCGTCGGCCTGCTGCGGCCCGACGCCGGCCAGGCCCGGGTGCTCGGGTACGACGTCTGGGCCGACCCGGTCCGCGCCAAGGGCCTGCTCGGCGTGATGCCCGACGGGGTCCGGCTCTTCGACCGGCTGAGCGGGGCGGAGCTGCTGGCCTACCACGGTCTGCTGCGCGGCATGGACCCGGCGGTGGTCGACCAACGGGCGGCGGAACTGCTGGACGTGCTGGCGCTCACCGACGCCGGCCGCACCCTGGTGGTCGACTACTCGGCGGGCATGAAGAAAAAGATCGGGCTGGCCTGCGCGCTGCTGCACGGGCCCCGGCTGCTGGTGCTCGACGAGCCGTTCGAGGCGGTCGACCCGGTCTCGGCGGCGCTGATCCGGGACATCCTGCACCGGTACGTCGTCGGCGGCGGCACGGTCGTCTTCTCCAGCCACGTGATGGAGGTGGTCGAGCGGCTCTGCTCGCACGTGGCGATCCTCGCGCAGGGGCGGATCACCCGGGTCGGCACGCTCGACCAGGTACGCGGCCACCGCTCCCTGGAGGAGGTCTTCGTCGAGGTGGTCGGCGGTCGGACCGCAACGGGTGAGGAGCTGTCGTGGCTGTCCCGGTGAGCGCGCCGGACGCGCCGGCCCGCCGGGTCTCCGCCTGGCACTTCGTCCGGCTCAAGCTGCGGGTGATGGGCAACAACTTCCGCGGCCAGGGTTGGCGGATCGCGCTCTTCGTGGTGGGCGTGGTGTTCGGGCTCTGGTTCGCCGCCAGTGCCTTCTTCGCCCTCGCCGCCCCCGGTCTGGTCGGCGAGCCCCGGTACGCGCTCATGGTCGCCGCCTTCGGCGGCGGGCTGCTGGTGCTCGGCTGGCTGCTGCTGCCGCTGGTCTTCTTCGGCGTGGACGAGACCCTGGACCCGGCCCGCTTCGCCCTGCTCCCGCTGCCCCGCCGCACCCTGGTCGCCGGCCTGTACGCCGCCGCGCTGGTGAGCGTCCCGGTGCTGGCGACGCTGATCGCGATGGCCGGGCTGGTGGTCACCGCCGGGGCGCTCGGCGGCTGGTCGGCCGCCCTGGTCGCGGCGGTCGGGGTCGTCGGCGGGCTGTTGCTCTGCGTGGCCGCCGCCCGCGCGGTGACCAGCGCGTTCGCCACCATGCTCCGGTCCCGCCGGGTCCGCGACCTGGCCGCCGTCCTGCTCGCGGTGCTGGCCGCGCTGCTCGGGCCGCTGCAGATCGCGGCGATCGCGGCGGTCCGCCACGCCGACTGGGACCGGCTGACCGGGGTGGCCCGGATGATCGGCTGGACTCCGTTCGGGGCACCGTGGACGGCCGGCGTCGACGTGGCCGAGGGCCGGGCCTGGGCCGGCCTGGGCAAGCTGCTGATCACCGCGCTGGCCATCGGGGGGCTGCTGATCTGGTGGTCGCGGACGCTGGAGTCGGCGATGGTCGGCGCGGCCAGCGCCGGCCCGTCGAGGCAGCGGCGCGAGCCGGCCGGCGGGGCGGTCGCCCAGCTCTTCCCAGGGGTGGTCGGCTGGGCGCGACGAGACCGGTTCGGCGCGCTGGTCGCGCGGGAGTGCCGCTACTGGTGGCGGGACGCTCGGCGGCGGGCCAACCTGATCACCATCGCGGTGGTCGGCGTCTTCGTGCCGGTGATGGTCAACCTCGGCGGCTCCCGGCTGGCCAGCGACGGCGGGGCGGCGTTCGGCGAGGCGACCGCCAACTCCTCGCCGGTGCTGGTCAGCCTCTCCATGCTCTTCGTCGGGGTGCTCGCCTCGGTCACCCTGGCCAACCAGTTCGGCTTCGATGGCAGCGCCTACGCGGCGAACGTGGTGGCCGGCGTGCCGGGGCGGCTGGAGCTACGCGCTCGGCTGACCGCGTTCTCGCTCTACGTGGTGCCGCTGCTGGGCACGGTCGCGATCATCCTGGCCACCGTGCTCGGGCGCCCGGAGTGGGTCGGCCTGATGGCCGGCGGGCTCGTCGCCGCGTACGGCTGCGGGCTGGCGATCAACGCCTTCGTCGCGGTGCTCGGCGCCTACGCCCTGCCGGAGACCAGCAACCCGTTCGCGATGAACACCGGCGCGGGGGTGGCGAAGAGCCTCCTCACCCTGGTCTCCATGCTCGCCTCCGCGGTGGCGGCGGTGCCGGTGGTGGTGGCCGCGGCACTGCTCGGCGACGTCTGGCTCTGGCTGGCCCTGCCGGTCGGCCTGGCGTACGGGCTGGGCGCCGCACTGCTCGGCTCCTACCTGGCCGGCGACGTGCTGGATCGCCGCCAGCCGGAGCTGCTGGCCGCGGTCACGCCGCGCCGCTGACCTGCCGGTCAGCGGCGGCTGGCGGTTCGGCCCCGGCACCCGATCCGGGGGGGCGCGCGCAATGCCCGGCTGGCGCGGCGGAGCGGTGGCTACGGTGCGATGAGCCGTGACAAGGAGCAGCCGCCATGAGCGTGCACACCCGCTACCGCACCGCGGTGGTCGACGGGCCTTCCATCTTCTACCGGGAGGCCGGTCCACCGGACGCGCCGGTGCTGCTGCTCCTGCACGGCTTCCCGTCCTCGTCCCGGATGTTCGAACCGCTGCTCGCGCGGCTCGCCGACCGGTTCCGGCTGATCGCGCCCGACTATCCGGGATTCGGGCACAGCGACGCGCCAGCGCCGAGCGACCTCCGGTACACCTTCGACCGGATCGCCGAGGTGATGTCGCGCTTCGCCGCCACCGTCGGCGTCGACCGCTATCTGCTGTACGTCCAGGACTACGGCGGCCCGGTGGGCTTCCGAATGGCGCTGGCGGAACCGGCCCGGCTCACCCGCCACCCGCGCCGACGAGGTGGCCTCGCTGGTCCGTGGCTTCGCGTCCGTCGGCTTGGCGTCCGCCGGCTTCGCGACCGTCGGCCGCTGAGCCCGAGCCGCGGGCACAATGTTTCACGTGAATCATGAGCCGGGCGCCGAGATCCACCACACCGACCCGTTCGCCGTGCCGGCCGGGCAGCGCTCGCCGGTACGCCGGCTGCGCGGTCGGCTGGCCGCCCCGGTCACGCTCTGGACCGCGCCGGGACCGGCCGGGCTGACCGTCGCGTCCACCCTGGTCGCCGAGGGGGAGCCGGACCGGCTGCTCGGGCTGATCGACCCGGAGTCGGACCTGTGGGCGGCCGTCGAGGAGGCGGGGCGGTTCGCGGTCGCGCCGCTCGGTCCGGCGCACCGGCAGCTCGCCGACCGCTTCGCCGGCCTCTTCCCGTCCCCCGGCGGGCTCTTCGCCATCGGCTCCTGGACCGACACGCCGTACGGCCCGGTGCCGTCGGACGCCGGCGGGTGGGCCGGTTGCCGACTCGACGCCGCCCGGGAGTACGGCTGGGGCCTGCTGGTCGAGGCCACCATCGAGGCGGTCGACCTGGCCGAGGAGACCGCCCCGCTGCTGCATTACCGGGGCCGTTACCGCGAGCTGACGGACTGAGCACCGACCGTTCAACGGAGTGATCTAGGTCACTCGGCGCAACCGGTGTGCCGTTCGGCGCAACCGCTGACCGTCGCCGATCCGAGCCTTCCCCGGCGGGGAGCGCGCTCTTTACCGTGCGCGAAAATCCCCGACGCCTGTGAAGGTGGTGATCCACAGATGTCCACGGACACACCCGCGTCCGCGCCGGCCGAGTCCGCGGCGGAGCGGTACCTCGCCGTACAGCGGTCGGACGAGTTCGCCGGGTTGCGGCGCGCGCTGCGCGGCTTCGTCTTCCCGATGACCGTCGCGTTCTTCCTGTGGTACGCGCTCTACGTCATCCTCTCCGCCTACGCGCGGGGCTTCATGGGCGCGAAGCTCTTCGGCAACATCAACGTCGCCCTCGTCTTCGGCCTGCTCCAGTTCGTCTCCACGTTCGTCATCGCGTGGCTCTACTCCCGGTTCGCCGACCGGCGGATCGACCCGGTCGCCGACCGCATCCGCACCGAGCTCGGGGAGGTGACCCATGAGCACGGTCCTCGCGGCTGAGGCGGGCAGCACCACCGCCCGCAACCTCACCATCACGCTCTTCCTGATCTTCGTGGCGATCACGCTGGCCATCACGGTCTGGGCCAGCCGACAGACCAAGACCGCCACGGACTTCTACGCGGGCGGCCGCTCGTTCTCCGGGTTCCAGAACGGCATGGCGATCGGCGGCGACTACATGTCGGCCGCGTCCTTCCTCGGCATCGCCGGCATCATCGCCCTCTACGGCTACGACGGCTTCCTCTACTCGATCGGCTTCCTGGTCGCCTGGCTGGTGGCGCTGCTGCTCGTCGCCGAGCTGCTGCGCAACTCCGGCCGGTACACGATGGCCGACGTGCTGGCGTTCCGGATGCGCCAGCGCCCGGTTCGGACGGCGGCGGCGGTCTCCACCATCACCGTCTCGATCTTCTACCTGCTGGCCCAGATGGTCGGCGCGGGCGCGCTGGTCGCCCTGCTGCTCGGCATCAAGCCGGGCACCACCTTCCTCGGCATGGACGCGGACACCGCGAAGGTGGCCACGATCATCCTGGTCGGCGCTCTGATGATCATCTACGTCACCGTGGGCGGCATGAAGGGCACCACGTACGTCCAGATCGTCAAGGCGTTCCTGCTGATGACCGGCGCGATCGTGATGACCCTGCTGGTCCTGGCGCACTACAAGTTCAACCTGTCCTCGCTGCTGGGCGATGCCGCGAAGCAGTCCGGCAAGGGCTCGGCCTTCCTCGAACCAGGCCTGCGCTACGGCGTGGAGACGCCCGGCGACGCGTTGAAGACCTTCTACAGCAAGATGGATCTGCTCTCGCTGGGCATCGCGCTGGTGCTGGGTACCGCCGGCCTGCCGCACATCCTGATCCGCTTCTACACCGTGCCGACCGCCAAGGCGGCCCGGAAGAGCGTGCTGTGGGCGATCGGCATCATCGGCACCTTCTACCTGCTCACCCTGGCCCTCGGCTTCGGCGCGGCGGCGCTGGTCGGCGGTCAGGCGATCACCGCGCAGGACAAGGCCGGCAACACCGCCGCACCGCAGCTCGCCGAGGCGCTGGGCATCAAGTTCCTCGGCGGTGATCTCGGTGGCGCGACGCTGCTGGCGATCATCGCGGCGGTCGCCTTCGCCACCATCCTGGCCGTGGTCGCCGGGCTCACCCTGGCGTCGTCGTCCAGCCTGGCGCACGACTTCTACGCCAACGTGATCAAGAACGGGCAGGCATCGGAACGGCAGGAGGTGAACGTCGCCCGGATCTCCGCCCTGGTCATCGGTGCCATCGCGATCGTGCTGTCGATCTTCGCGCAGAGCCTGAACGTGGCGTTCCTGGTGGCGCTGGCCTTCGCGGTCGCCGCCTCGGGCAACCTGCCGGCGATCCTCTACAGCCTGTTCTGGAAGCGGTTCAACACCTCTGGTGCGGTGTGGGCGATCTACGGCGGCCTGCTCGCCGCCGTGGTGCTGGTCTTCTTCTCCCCGGTGGTCTCCGGGGCGCCGACGGCCATGTTCCCCGAGCACGACTGGCACTGGTTCCCGCTGTCGAACCCGGGCATCATCTCCATCCCGTTCGGCTTCCTCTGCGGCTGGATCGGCACCCTGGTCTCCAAGGAGCACGACGAGGAGAAGTACGCGGAGCTGGAGGTACGCGCCCTCACCGGTGCGGGCGCGCACTGAACCACTCCACGAGGGGCGGGTCGGAGCCGGCGACGGCTCCGGCCCGCCCCCTTGAGTAGGCTGACCGACATGAAGGTCGTTCCCCGTTTTGGAACCGGACACCGGATCCTCGTCACCGGCGGTGCCGGATTCGTGCCCTCGCACCTGGTCGACCGGCTCGTCGAGCGCGGTTGCACAGTCGTGGTGCTGGACAACTTCATCACCGGCTCCAAGGACAACGTGGCCCACCTGCTGGACCAGCCGACCTTCACGCTGATCGAGGCGGACATCTCCGAGGGGCTGCCGACCCACCACCCGGCCATGGCCGAGCGGTTCGACGCGATCCTGCACATGGCCTCGCCGGCCAGCCCGACCGACTTCGAGAAGCTGCCGGTGGAGATCCTCCGGGTCGGTTCGGTCGCCACCCTGGCGCTGCTGGAGCGGGCCACCGCCGACGGTGCCCGGTTCCTGATGGCCTCCACCTCGGAGGCGTACGGGGACCCGGAGGAGCACCCGCAGCGCGAGACGTACTGGGGGCACGTCAACCCGATCGGCATCCGGAGCGTCTACGACGAGGCCAAGCGCTTCTCGGAGGCGGCCACCATGGCCTACCACCGCAGCCGGGGCACCGACACCGCGATCGTCCGGATCTTCAACACGTACGGCCCGCGGATGCGGCCGGACGACGGCCGGGCCATCCCGACCTTCATCTCCCAGGCGCTGCGCGGCGAGCCGATCACCGTGCACGGCACCGGCAACCAGACCCGCTCGATCTGCTACGTCGACGACCTGGTGCGGGGCATCCTGCTGCTGCTCGACTCGACCGAAACCGGCCCGATCAACTGCGGCACGGAGCACGAGCTGTCGATGCGGCAACTCGCCGAGCTGATCGTGTCACTCAGCGGAAGCACGTCCGAGGTGACCTACATCACCCGGACCGCGGACGACCCGGAAAAGCGCCGCCCGGATCTCACCCTCGCCCGTGAGCTGCTGGGATACGAGCCGACCGTGGCGCCCGAAGACGGTCTTCGACGCACGATCGGGTATTTCCGCGACCGGCTAGGGTACTGAACCCGGTTGGGAGGAGGCTGACACCCCGCTCCGCCTGAGGGCGGCACTGGCCCCTTCGACCTACCCTCGGTTACATGTCAGCGACCACGTCTGCCGGCGTCCCGTTCCCGTACCTGAGTCGGAGCGCGGGCCGGGCCCAGGTCCCCGGCCTCGGCCGGGGCACCACCGGGCGCGCCCGTGCGGCCGACGCCCGCTGGTACCCGTCGGACGACGCGGAGCCGCGCCCGGGTGGACCTGGCGGCCCGGGTGGACCGGCCGGCCCCGGCGGGAGCGGCGGCCCAGGTGGCCCGGGCCGGCGTGGCCCGCGCCCACGCTGGGGACGGATCGGCCTGGTGGCCGGCGTCGCGGTGCTGGTGCTCGCGCTGCTCGCCGGCGCCGGGGCCTGGTTCTACGCCCGCAGCCTCAACAACGACCTGGCCCGCACCGACCCCTTCTCGGAGATCACCGGGGGCCGGCCGGCCAAGACGGTCGACGGCGCGCTGAACATCCTGATGGTGGGCAGCGACTCCCGGGACCCGGACGCCCCGGTGGACGGTGCCGGCAAGTGGCGGGCGGACACGCTGATCCTCATGCACCTCCCGGCCGACCACAAGGAGGCCTACCTGGTCTCCGTCCCGCGTGACCTGTACGTGCCGATCCCGGAGAGCGCGGGCGCGTCCTGCGACTCCGGCTCGCGTAACAAGATCAACGCAGCGTTCGCGTTCGGTGGGCTGCCGCTCGCGGTCAAGACCGTGGAGTGCTTCACCGACGTCCGGATCGACCACGTGATGGCGATCGACTTCGCCGGCTTCAAGGAGGTCACCGACGCCCTGGGCGGGGTGGACCTGAATGTGGAGCGCACGATCACCTCGATCCACAAGCCGTACCGGACGTTCACCAAGGGCGTGAACCACATGAACGGCGCCGAGGCCCTGGACTGGGTGCGGCAGCGCAAGCAGTTCCCCGACGGCGACTTCGCCCGAATGCGCCACCAGCAGGAATTCCTCAAGGCCCTGATGGACAAGGCGGCGAGCACGGGGACATTGACCAACCCCAATAAGTTGAACGGTTTCCTCAAGGCGGTGACCGCCGCGGTCACGGTCGACCAGGGCTTCTCGCTGACCGACATGGCGTTGCAGTTCCGCAACCTGCGCGGCGAGAACCTGACCTTCATCACCAGCCCGAACCTGGGCGGTCGGGACGTCAACGGCCAGTCGGTGGTGGTGTCCGACCGGGAGAAGGCGCTGGCCATGTACCGGGCCATCGCGGCGGACACGATGGCCGACTGGGTGCAGGCCAACCAGAAGGGCAACGGCAACGGCGGCTGACGGCCTCCGGGGCTCCACCGGTCGGCGGACGCTCGTCCCACGACGAGCCAACCGCCGACCGGATGCTCTCAATTGGCCGTTCGGTCAATTTGCGGAGACGAGTGCCGGGATATGCGGGAATAGCCAGCGGACGAGGTCGCCAGATCGGGAAGCGGTACGTAGAGTGGTGCCGCCCCCGATCACCGAGCTGGAGCACGCATGCCGGTCCAGACCAGCCGTCACCCTCAGTCATACGATCCCGGGACACCTGGGCGGATGCCCCCGGTCATTCCGACCCAGCCCGGCCCGGGCGGCCGCGGTCCGGGTGCCGGTGGCGCGAAGAAGCGGACGAAGCGCAAGGACCCGCTCTGGGCCAAGCTCACGGTGATCTTCGGTGCGGTGCTGATGATGACGAGCGGCGTCGCGATCGTCGGCAGCAAGGCGGTGATCGGTCAGGCCACCAGCGGCATCGCCCAGCGCAACCTGCTCGGTGACGCGGGCAAGACCGAGGCCGAGGGCGGTAACAGCCTGGACGGCCCGATCGACATGCTGCTGCTCGGCGTCGACGCCCGGGAGCGCTGGGCCAAGGACGACGTCCGCTCGGACACGATCATCATCCTGCACATCCCGGCCAGCCACGACCAGGCGTACCTGATCTCGATTCCCCGGGACACCGAGGCGCAGATCCCGGCGAACCCGAAGTCCGGCTACAAGGGCGGCGTCGACAAGATCAATGCCGCCTTCTTCCACGGCGCGCAGAACGGTGGCGGCTGGGAGGGCGGCGCCCAACTGATGGCCAAGACCATCAAGTCGATGACCGGGATCAGCTTCGACGGTGCGGCGATCATCAACTTCGGCGGCTTCAAGAGCGTGATCGACGCGCTCGGCACCGTCCGGATCTGCGTGAGCCACGAGGTCAAGTCCCACCACATGTCGATGGTCGACGGCAAGCCGATGTGGAACGCGGACGCGAAGAAGACCGGCAAGGCGTACACCCCGGTGGTGCACAAGAAGGGCTGCCGGGAGATGGAGGGCTGGGAGGCCCTCGACTACGCCCGCCAGCGCTACGGCCTGCCGAACAGCGACTACGACCGCCAGCAGAACCAGCAGCAGCTGATCAAGGCGATGGCGAAGAAGGCCACCGACAAGGGCATGTTGACCAACCCGCTCAAGCTGAACCAGCTGATCAAGGCGGCCGGCAAGGCCTTCATCCTGGACACCGGCGGCGTGCCGATCGCCGACTTCATCTACACGCTCAAGGGCGTCAGCGGCAACGACCTGGTCACCCTGCGGACCAACGGCGGCACATACAGCCCGAACTCCGACGGCAGCAAGGAATCGCTCAACGAGCTGAGCATGCAGATGTTCAGAGCGGTCAAGAACGACAAGCTCGCCGACTTCGTGGTGGCGAACCCGGGCGTCCTCTCCACGCGTAAATGACCTGGTGACCCGGCGGTAGCTGCGGCGAAAGCGGCCGCCGCCGGGGGCCCGGCCCGTAGCCTGATGTGAGCGGGACTCACGTCGTCACGGCTGCGGGAGGGGTGTCACGTCCAGGCCAGCACGGACCGGACGCGGGCGGGGTCGACCCGCCCGCTGGACCCGGTTCCTGATCAACGCCGGCCTCGCCCTGATCCTGCTCGCCACGCTCGGGTTGGCCGGGATGCACTGGCTCACCAACCGGTACAACCGTTCGGTCACCAAGCAGCAACTGCTCGACGAGACCGCCCGACGGCCGCGTACCGACCTGTCGCACGCACTCAACTACCTGCTGATCGGCTCCGACCACCGGCCCGGCGCCAACCCCGACGACCAGCGCTCGGACAGCATCCTGATCGTGCACGTGCCGGCCGGGATGCGGGAGGCGTACCTGATCTCCATCCCGCGCGACCTGCTCGTCACCATCCCGGCGGCGCCCGGCTACGGCGGCGGCCAGGACAAGATCAACGCGGCGTACGAGCACGGCGGCGGCGGCGAGGCCGGCGCCCGGCTGCTCTCCGCCACGCTGACCCGGCTCACCGGGATCAGCTTCGACGGCGCCGCGCTGGTCGACTTCTCCGGGTTCAAACAGGTCATCGACCTGCTCGGCGGCATCCGGATGTGCGTGGACACCGAGGTCCGGTCGATTCACACGAAGACCGTGTTCACACCCGGCTGCCAGCAGATGGACGGCGCCCGGACGCTGGACTACGTCCGCCAGCGCTACGACCTGCCCGACGGCGACTTCGACCGGCAGCGGCACCAGCAGCAGATGCTCCGCGCGGTGCTCGACAAGGCCGGCGAGACCCACCTGCGCAACGACCCGGTGCAGCTGGACCGGGTGCTGCGGGCGGTCGGCGGCGCGCTGACCGTGGACACCAACGGCGTATCGCTGGAGGACCTGCTCTTCGCGCTCCGATCGCTCCCCCCGGACGCGTTGCACGGGGTGCGGGTGCCGTCCTACCCGCAGACCATCGGAGAGGTCTCGTACGTGGTGCTGGACAACGGCGGTGCCGGCCTCTTCGACGCGCTCCGGGCCACCCGGGTGTCGGCCTGGGTCGGGGCCAATCCCCGCTGGGTCAACCGGCTGTGAACGGGGCCGCCGTCTAGGCTTGTCCCGTGTTCGGACCCCAGGTTCCCAGCGTGCCCGCGTCGGCCGTGCCCGACGCCACCTACCTGCTCGACGTCCGGGAGGACGACGAGTGGACCGCCGGCCACGCGCCGACCGCCCACCATCTGCCGATGACCGAGCTGCCCGCCCGGCTCGCGGAGGTGCCGAACGACCGCCCGGTGGACGTGATCTGCCGCTCCGGCGGGCGGTCCGCGCAGGTCGTCGCGTACCTGATGCGCAACGGCTGGGACCAGGTGCGCAACGTCGCGGGCGGGATGGGCGATTGGGCCGCCGCCGGCCGTCCGGTGGTCACCGACGACGGGCAGCCGGGCCAGGTCGCCTGAGGTGCGCCGCCGACCATGACCACCCCCCTGGTCTTCGCGCACCGCGGCTCCTCCTACGACCTGCCCGAGCACACCCTGGCGGCGTACCTGCGCGCTCTCGACGAGGGCGCGGACGGGCTGGAGTGCGACGTCCGGCTCACCCGGGACGGGCACCTGGTCTGCGTGCACGACCGCCGGCTGGACCGGACCAGCAACGGTCAAGGGCTGGTCAGCGCGCGTACCCTCGCCGAGTTGGAGGCACTGGACTTCGGCTCCTGGCATCGGGGCGGGATGGCCGCGGACGGGGACGAACCGCTCGACGAGTCGCACACCCGGCTGCTCACCCTGGAGCGGCTACTGGACGCCGTCCTGGCCGCCGGCCGCCCGGTCCGACTGCTGATCGAGACCAAGCACCCGTCCCGCTACGGCCGGGACGTGGAACGCCGGCTGGTCGCCCTGCTGCGCCGGTACGGGCTGGCCGACCCGGGTCCGGACGATCCGGTGCGGGTCACCGTGATGTCCTTCTCCCCGCTGGCCGTACGCCGGATCCGCGAGCTCGCGCCGAGCCTGCCCACGGTGCTGCTGCTGGAGGTGCTGCCGCGCTGGCTGCGGCTGGGTCGGCTGCCCTTCGGCGCCCGGATCGCCGGGCCGGGGATCGCCCTGGTCCGGGCCCGGCCGCAGCTCGTGCCCGCGCTGCACGCCGCCGGCAACCAGGTCTACGTCTGGACGGTCAACGAGCCGGAGGACCTGGAACTGGTGCTGGCCGCCGGGGTGGACGGCGTGATCACCGACCGGCCCGCCCGGGCCCTGACCCGGCTGGACCGTTGAGCCCGGCCGATCCACCCGGCGGCCGATCCACCTGGCGGCCGGTCCCACCCGCCCGCGCGGGGGTGTCCCGGGACCGGTCGGCGGGGCACACTCGGGACATGCCGGAGCGAACCGACTACCCCGCCCTCATCGCCGGCCACACCAGCGTCATCGGCATGATCAACGCCGGCGAGTCCGGCCTCTCCGTGCTGAACCGGCTGCTCCGGGTGGTCGAGCCCGCCGTCGGGGCGGCCGGCCTGGTATGGGTCGAGTTCGCGCCCGCCGGCGGACGGGTGATCGCCGGGACCGGCAGCGCCGAGTTCGTCGTCGGCCGCCCCCTGCCGGCCACCGACCCGGTCACCGTCTGCCTGCTCTCCGGGCCACCGGTCCGCGACGTCCGGGTCGACGGGATCCCCGGGACGCTCGCCGACGAACTGACCGCGCGCGGACTGTGCCGCATGATCGTGGCCCGGGCCGAAATCGGCGGCCTCACCGTGGGCAGCCTGCACGCCCTCTACCCGGAGGGCGAGCCGCTCGACTCGTCCCAGCGCGCCGTCATCGGCTACGTCGCCGCCTGCATAGCGCACATGTACGGCGACCAGACCGGCCTGCCCGTGCACGGCGACGGCCCGGTGGTGGCGGCGCTCGCCGACGGCCTGGCGGTGGTGGACCGGAAGCACCACGTACGGCTCTGGAACCCGGCCGCCGCCCAGGTCACCGGCCGCCAGGCCGCCGAGGCGCTGAACCGCCCGCTGCCGTTCCCGCTCCCCCCGTCCGGGCAGGTGCTCGACCACCGGCTGCCGGACGGCCGCTGGCTGCGGATCACCGCCGGGGAGCTGCCCGGCCGCGGCGCGCTGCGCGTGGTCACCTTCCGGGACATCACCGACCAGCAGCGCCGCGACCACGACCGGGATCTCTTCGTCGCGGTGACCAGCCACGAGCTGCGTACCCCGGTCACCGTGATCAAGGGGTACGCGGACACCCTCACCGACCACTGGGAGTCGCTCAGCGACGACGACCGGCGGCAGGCCGCGCGGATCATCGGGCAGCGGGCCAACGAACTCGCCCGGCTCGTCGACCGGCTCCTCACCGCCGCCACCGAGAACCGGCCCGGCGGAGAGCCGGCCGCCCCGTTCGACCTCGCCGACGCGCTGCGGGCCGCGGCGACCGACCTGCCGGCGGACGTCCGGCACCGGATCGCCCTCGACCTGCCCGCCGACCTGCCCAAGGCGCTGGGCGACCGGCACAGCCTCGCCACCCTGCTCACCGAGCTGAGCACCAACGCCGGGAAGTACTCGCTGCCGGACACCCCGATCGAGGTCACCGCCGAGGCGGACGGGCGGACCGTCTCCTTCCGGGTCGCCGACCGGGGCATCGGCATCCGGCCGGAACACGTGGAACGGGCGTTCGACCGGTTCTGGCAGAGCGAGTCCGGGGACCGGCGGCGCTACCCGGGCGCCGGACTGGGTCTATATCTCGTCCGGCAGATCGTTGAGCAGCAGAATGGATGGGTATCCCTCCGACCGAGGTCCGGTGGGGGTACCGTCGCAGAGGTGCGGCTGCCGCGGGGATGACCGGGCACCCCGGGGGTGGAAAGGGACGACGGTGTCGACGGGTTCGGCCGAACGATCGTGGTGCGTGGTGGTGCCCCACCACGCGACCGGCGCGCGCCTGGCCCGGCACCGGCTCGCCGACGAGCTGGCCGACGTCGTACCCCCGGCCCTGCTGGCGGACCTGGTCGCGGTGCTCGCCGAGCTGGTGGGCAACGCCGTGCGCCACGCGGACCCGCTGCCCGGCGGGGTGGTCCGGGTCGCCTGGCGGCTGCGCTCCGGCCCCGGCAGCGGGCCGGCCGTCCAGCTCCGGGTCACCGACGGCGGGTCGGCCTCCGGTCCGCTGATGCGGCCGTCGACCCCCGACTCCATCGACGGGCGCGGACTGCACATCGTCTCCGGCCTGGCCAGCCGCTGGGGGGTCGAGCGGGACGGCCTCGGCCAGAGTGTCTGGGCCGAGTTCGACCCGACCGGCTCGCCCCGGCCGGACCTGGTCGCGGCCGGGTGACCGCCCTGCGGGGGCGGGTCCTGCCCACCCCGGTCCACGCCGGCATCTAGGCTGTCTCGCCGTGAGCAAGCGTCGAAAGAACCAGCGCGCCGCCGAAGCCACCCCGAAGCGGGAGAAGGTGCGCGACGTCTTCGTGCCCCGACCGTTCGAGGGCCTGGTCGACGAGCCGGAGTGGATCGCCCTGCGCGAGCTGGTCCCGGCCGCCTCCGCGCCGCTGCGGCTGACCCCCGAGCTGGTCGAGGAGCACGGCGACCGGCCGGTCGTCCTGGCCACCGTGCTGCCGATGGCCGCCCCCGCGATGACCAAGCCGGACGGGCGGGTCTTCATCGGCCTCCAGCGCCACCAGCAGTCCGGCGACGTCTCCCGGGACCTGGCCGACGCGCTGCTCAGCGCTCTGCGTACCGAGCCGGGCGGCCAGGTGGCGGTGGCGCCACTGCCGGGCCCGGGCCCCCGTCTCCAGGACATCCTGGTGGACGGCCCGCTGGAGATCACCATGCACGACGGGTTCGGGTTCTGGCTGGACCCGGGTGCCGCCGACGACCCGAACGTGCAGGCGTCCCTGGAGCGGGCCAACGCCGCGATCTACCCGACCGTCAAGCTGGCGGCGGCGCGGGCCGCGTACTGGTGCCAGGTGCCGGAGAAGGCGCACGTGCGCTGGGTGCTGCCCGACGACGAGGACGTGGCACTGGACGCGCTGTCCCGGTTGAGCGCGGCCGGCGCGCTGACCCTCGGCGACAACACCCGCTTCGCCGGCATGTTCCGGGCGCACGGCCGCCTGGTGCCGGTCTGGGACCTGCCCGAGGACGTCCCGGCCACCGACTGGGAGGAGCCGGTGACCGAGTTCGCCAAGCGGTACGCCGAGGCGCTGGAGGAGAAGGTGCCGCTGGACGCCGCCGGGCGCCGCGCCCGCCAGGGCCTCCTCGGCCGCCAGCTCACCCTGCGCTGAGCTGACCGGAGGAGGCCCTCCTTTCAGCGGCGGAGCGGCTCGCGGACCAGCGGGCAGGACATGCAGCGCGGGCCACCCCGGCCGGAGCCCAGCTCCGAACCGGCGATCGCGATCACCTCGATGCCAGCCCGTTCCAGTTGGGCGTTGGTCTCCACGTTGCGCTCGTAGCCGACGCAGAGCCGGGGCGCCAGGGCGAGGGTGTTGTTGCCGTCGTCCCACTGCTCCCGCTCGGCGGTGACCGGGTCGAGGCCCGTGTCGATCACCCGGAGCTGATCGAGGTCCATCGCGTCGGCGGCCGCGCGCAGGAACGGCGCCGGCCCGTCCACCCGGGGCTCGTCGCCGTCCGCCCCGGCGATGACCGTGTACGCCGACAGCGCGCTGGCGATGTTCGGGTACATCAGCACGGCGTCCGCGTCGACCATGGTGCAGACGGTGTCGAGGTGCATGGTGGCCCGTTCCTGGGCGATCGGCACCACCAGGATGGTGTGCGCCAGGCCAGCGGCGAAGACCTGCCGGGCCAGCCGTTCCGCCCCGGCCGGCGTGGTCCGCTCGCCCACCCCGACGGCGAGCACGCCGGGCGCGAGCAGCAGCACGTCGCCGCCCTCCAGGTGCTCGAGCTCCGGGTGGTAGACGAACTCGGTGCCGGCGAAGCGGGGATGGTGGCGGTAGATGGCGTCGGTGAGGCTGGTCTCCCGCTGCCGGGCCGTCATGGCCAGGCTGGTCACCCCGACCCGGTCCCCGATCCAGACCGACGAGTCCCGGGTGAAGAGCAGGTTGGGCAGCGGGTCGATGACGAAGTCGTGCCGGTCCATCAGGGTCCAGACCAGACCGCCCGGCCGGTCCCGGCCGATCCGCAGCTCCTCGTGGGCGAGCCCGGCGACGAACACGTCGGCCAGGGCGGCCGGGTCGAGGTACGCGAGGTGATCGGCGACCCGCCGGCGCAGGGTCTCGCCCAGCCGGGGCGAGCGCAGCACCAGCTCGGTCAGCTCGGCCCGGGCGTCCGGCACGGCGAGCGTCTCGGCCAGCAGGGTGGCGAGGTAGAGCACCTCCACCCCGCGCTCGCGCAGGGCGGCGGCGAAGGCGTCGTGCTCCTCCTGTGCCCGTCCCACCCACGGGATGGCGTCGAAGAGCAACGAGTCGTTGTTGCGTGGGGTCAGGCGGGCGAGTTCCGGCCCGGGACGGTGCAGCAGCACGGTGCCGAGCCGACCGACCTCGCTGTCCACGTAGTGGGTCACCATCGCAGCGTAGGACAGGCTTCCGGGCCATCCGGGAAAAGAAGTGTGGATGAATATGGCATTCATCCACACTCATTCCGACACTCCAGCTTGCCTAGCCCCGGGGTGGGCAACGTAGGGTAGTGGAGACATAACTTCGAGAGACCTTTTGCCGGAGGTCGCGATGACTGTCTTTCCCGCTCGTCGAGCCGTACCGACCCGGGCACTTCCGCCCGTCGCGGTGCCGCGACCCCGGGGTGAGTCCACCTCGATCCTCGAACCTGCCCGACCGACGCCGCTGGAGTGGGCCCGTCGCCGCCGGGCCGAGCGGGGCGCCCGCCGGTTGGAGGCGGCCGGGGCCCGCGCCCTCGGCCAGCTCGACCACCTCGGGTCCGCCTGGCACGTTATCGAGTGGCCCCGCACGGACGCCGCCGACGTCTTCCTCGACCGCGGTCAGGACGAGCGGGCCGGCTTCCTCGCCATCGGGCCGAGCGGTCTCTTCGCGGTCACCATCGCCGACCACGGCCGCGCCCGGGTGCTCGTCGCCGGCGACGTGGTGCAGATCAACGGCAAGCGTCCGCCTTATGTGGCCGAAGCCCGCCGAGACGCCAAGCGGGCGGGCAAGGCGCTCTCCGACGCGGTGGGCCTGCCGATCCCGGTCAACCCGGTGCTGACCTTCGTCGGCTCCGGGGTGATCAGCGTCTACGGCCTGCCGAAGGATTGCCTCATGGCCACCCACCGGGAGCTGGATCGGCTGCTCGTGGCGGGCGGCAACCGGATCAGCCCGGCCACCGCCGAGAAGCTCTCCCGGGTCGCCCAGGCCCCGTCCACCTGGCTCAACGGCACGTACCGTCCAGCAGCCGACTACCGGTGGTATGACGAGGGCCGAACGGCCGCTGACAAGCGGGCCGCCCGGCGGTAACGTCTCGGGCGACGCCACGCGGTCCGCGGCTCCGCCCCCGGTGGTTCCGTCGGCCCCGCCGTCGCCGGCCGCCCCGACACCGGCACCCGTCGCACCGACACCCGTCCCCCGGTCCCGCCGACGCTCCTGAGCTGCACCGACGGCCGGTGGACCCAGCACGATCGGCGGCCGTCGTGACGACCAGCTAGCGTGGACAGACCGTCGGTGTACATAGGAGGCGCGGTGGCCCACGTCGAACTCTCGCTCTCGGAAGTGTTCGCGCCCGCTGCGGGGACCTCGACCGAGCAGGAGTCCGACAACGTCGGGCAGTGGTCGGCCACCGTCTCCCGGGCTGCCGAACCCTGTCTGCTGATCGACGCCGACACCACGGTGGTGGCGATCTCCTTGTCGGGCTGTGACCTGCTCTGCCTCGGCGCCCCGGAGGACGTGATCGGTCGGCCGTTGTTGGAGGGCGGGCTGCGCCTGGTCGACTTCACCGCCCGACCCAGCGAGCTGACCGAGCAGGACACCGACAAGATCCCGCCGCTGCTCGCCCTGCACTCCAAGCAGCTCGCCCGGGGGCTGCTGCGGGTCAAGGGGCCGGGCGATGACGCCGGGACCACGGTCGACGCCATCTCCACCCCGGTGCTCACCGACGGCGGCGTCGCCGGCTCGCTCACCTTCTTCTCCAAGGTCTGACCTGCGACGACGTAGCGTTCGCCGGACCGTCGACGCCGGGGCGGGCCCGGGACGAGGCCGTCAGATGCCCGACGGGACGACCTTCACCCGGCCGGGCGATCCTCCTACGATGGGCTCGGCCAGCCGGCCACAACGACGTACGTCGATGCTGAGGATCGGACCGTGCCACCCACCCCACGCTGCCCCGCCGCCCACCGCCGGTCGACCGCCCGGGCGGCACCGCTCGCGCTGCTGACCGCACCGATCGTGCTGGTCGCGGCACTGACCCTCGCCGGCTGCGGAGCACCGCCGGAGCTGAGCCAGCCGGCCACCCCGGCCGTCGCCGCCACCGCCACGCCCACCCCCACGCCGAGCGCGACGCCCAGCGCTCCCGCCACGCCGGCCCAACCGGCACCCGTGCCCAGCCCCTCCGACCTGGTCGCCACACCCTGCCCGTCCGGGCCCTCCGGCGACCGGGTGGTGGCGCTGCTGCGCGGCCCGGCCCGGGTGCTGCCCCGGAACGTACGGGTCAAGGTCCGGACCGGGCCGCTCTGCGCCGGGGGCTGGCAGTACACCGTCCTGGAGGTGACCGGGCACGAGGAACTCCAGGTGGTCACCCAGGGAAAGCCCACCGACCTGAAGTTGGTCACCGCGGGGACGGACGTCTGCTCGGCGGAGGTACGCGCCGCCGGTCCCCCCGGCATCCGGACCTTGGCCTGCACCGGCACCCCGGGTGCGTAGGCTGGTCGCCATGCCGGGAACACCGCCGACCCGCTTCGTCTACCTGGGTCCCGAGGGCACCTTCGCCGAGCAGGCGCTGCGTACCGTGCCGGCCGCCGAGCGGGGCAGCCGTACGCCGGCCCGCAGCGTCGGCGAGGCGCTGGACGCCGTACGGGCCGGGGAGGCGGATGCCGCCCTGGTGCCGCTGGAGAACTCGATCGGGGGCGCCGTCGGGGTGACCCTCGACGAACTGGCCGAGGGGGAGCCCCTGGTGATCACCCGCGAGGTGATCCTGCCGGTCGAGTTCGTGCTCGCGGCCCGCGCGGAGACCCCGCTGCCCGGGGTCCGGAGTGTGGCGGCGCACCCCCAGGCGTCCACCCAGTGCCGGAACTGGCTCCGCGACCACCTGCCCGACGCGACGGTGGTCGACGTGCTCTCCAACGGCGCCGCCGCGGCCGGCGCGGCGGCCGGTGAGTACGACGCCGCCATCTGCGCCCCGATCGGTGCGAACCGGCACCGGCTGACCGTGCTCGCCGACAAGATCGCCGACCATCCGGACGCGGTGACCCGGTTCGCGCTGGTCTCCCGCCCGGGCCCGCCCCCGCCGCCCACCGGGGACGACGTGACGTCGCTGGCGGTCTACATCGCCCACGACCGGGTGGGCGCGCTGCTGTCCGTCCTGACGGAGCTGGCCGTCCGGGGGGTGAACCTGACCCGGATCGAGTCCCGCCCGACGGGCGAGGCGCTGGGCCGGTACGTCTTCTTCCTCGACTGCACCGGCCACGTCGCCGACGTACGCCTCGGCGAGGCGTTGCAGGGGCTGCGCCGGGTCTGCGCGGACGTGCGCTTCCTCGGGTCGTACCCCCGGCACCGCTGGAGCCCGGCGGCGAGCGACCGACCGGTTCCCGCTCCGGCCGGCCTCTCCGACGCCGACTACGCCGATGCGGCGGCCTGGCTGGCCCGGCTGCGCGCCGGCGAGTTGAGCTGAGGGTGCGGGGACGTCTGGGCCGGGCGTCCCGCGCACCGGGCGGTCACTGCAGCAGGCCGCCGAGCAGGCCGCCCTGCTGCTGCTGGCCGCCGCTGCCCTGCACCGGCGGCTCCTCCGAGGGCTGGACCACCACGAAGCCCTGACCGGCGAAGCTCATCGTGAACGCCTCCCCGGTGCTGCGACCGAGGAGGGTGCCGAGGCCCAGCTGCTCGGCCCGGTGGTAGCCGGTCTGCAGGTTGGCCGACCAGCAGACCGCGGCCTGCGGGTCGACGTAGGTCGGGGCGTCCACGTTTAGCACCACCGGGGTGCCCTTGGTGGTGACGGCGATCCGGCCGTGGCCGGTGAAGACGCAGTTGAACAGGCCGGCGGAGGAGGCGAAGCCCATGCCGCTGACCATCTTGATGTCGTAGGTCAGCGTGGAGTCGAAGGCGAGCACGCTGGACCCGTTGATGGAGAGGGCGTCGCCGGGCTCCAGGTCGATGATGTGCACGTCCTTGGAGAGGTCGGCGAGGAAGACATCGCCGCGGCCACTGAGCTTCATCAGCGGGACACCCTCGCCGGTGAGCCGCTGCTTGATGAACTTGCCGATGCCGCCGGAGCCGAGCGCCTGGAACTGCACCTGGCCCTGGTACGCGACCATCGACCCGACGCGGGCCATCGCCTCGCCGTTCAGCTCGATCTTCAGCATCTTGGAGTTCTGCAGCCGCATGCCCGGCTGCTGGGACTCCTTCTCAAGGTTCTCCGCGGAGAACAGCGCGCTGCGCATGGGTCTTCCTCCTGCATCGGGGTGTGCCTGCACCGCAGGTTAGGGGACCCGCGCAAATGCCGGGGATCGGCCGAGCGGGGCGCGACGGCGGTCGCGTCAGCCCCAGCCCAGCGCGTGCAGCCGGGCGTCGTCGATGCCGAAGTGGTGGGCGATCTCGTGCACGACGGTCACCGCGACCTCGTCCACGACGTCCTCCTCGGTGTCGCAGAGCTCGAGGATCGGGTTCCGGTAGATGAGGATGCGGTCCGGGAGCACGCCGGAGTAGTCCCAGCCCCGGTCGGTGAGCGCGTGCCCCTCGTAGACACCGAGCAGGTCCTCGCCCGGCGGGGGCTCGTCCTCGACCAGGATGACCACGTTGCTCATCAGCCCGAGCAGCTCCTCGGGCACCTCGTCGAGGGCCTCGCCGACCAGCTCCTCGAACCGCTCCCGGCTCATCTCCACGGCCAAGCCGCCGATCACCCCCTCACGATCAGCACGAATTCACGGAAGGAGTGGCGAGCACTTCTTCCGTGACGGTGCGGCCAGGCGCCGCGCGCGGTCGCGCGGGCCGGGTCAGGCGAGTCGGGCGTTCAGGGTGATCTGCGCACCCGGGGAGAGCAGCCGCGAGATCGGGCAGTTCTCCTTGGCGGCCTCGGCCAGCTTGGTGAACTGGGCCTCGTCCATGCCCGGGACCTGGCCGACGGTCTCCAGGTCGATCCGGGTCACGGTCATACCCGCATCGGTCTTGTCGAGGTGCACCTTGGCGGTGGTCTCCACCGAGATGTCGGTGGCGCCCGCGTCGCCGAGCTGCTTGGAGAGGGCCATCGAGAAGCAGCCGGCGTGCGCGGCGCCGATCAGCTCCTCGGGGTTGGTCCCCTCGCCCTCCTCGAAGCGCGACTTGAAGGAGTAATTGCCGGTGATACCGCCCTTGCCGGTGCGGACCGTGCCGGCGCCCTCGGTGAGGTTGCCCTGCCAATGTGCGGAAGCGGTACGGATAGGCATGGCACCGACGCTAACCGAAACCGGGCCGCCACGCACCGGGCAGCGGCGAGCCGGACGCCGACTCACGGTCCCGCTCCAGGGCTGCCGGCTGTGGAATGATTCGGGCAGGCCCGCGCACGCGGAAGGGTGGCTGATGTCCCAGGATCTCCCCATCCCCAGGCAGGATCACCGGTCCGACGGCACGACGATGGTGGAGTGGGGTGACGCGGAACCGGCCCCGCCCGGTCGGTTCGGCGCCTCGCTGGCCGGCCTCGCCCGCGACCACCGGGTGCCACCGGTCTTCGCCGGGCTCGGCGCGGTGGCCGCGATCGCCTCGCTGATCGGCGAGTGGCTGGTGATGACGGTGCCGAACGCCGGTCCCGACGGGAACACCGCCGTCCGGGTCCCCAGCGGGGTCGCGGACGTGGGCGGCTTCGGGGTGGGCTACCTGGTGGGCCTCCTCGGCCTGGCCGGCGCGGTCGCGCTGGCGCTGTGGGGCACGGCCGCCGTGCGGCAGAACGCCCGCGTGGCCGGTCTCGGCCTCGCCGCGGCGGTGCTGGCCGCGCTGACCGCCGCAGCCGTCTCCCTGGACGACTCGGGCCAGCGCACCCTCTTCTTCTCGTCCGAGGACGGCTTCCGGGTCGACTACGGGCGAGGCCTGGTCAGCGCCTTCGTGGCCACCGTGCTGCTCGCGGTCGCCCTCTACCTGTCCGGCCGGACGGCCGTCGCGGCGCCCGATCCGGAGGGCGGGCCCGGGGAGGCGTCGGCGCCGCCGACCGGCGGGCGACCGGGGCGGGGCCGGCGGCGGTCGCGCGAGGACGAGCTGCCGCCCGCGCCGGCCGACCTGACGGTCCAGCCCACGGTGCCGTTCGCCCGCCCCGAACCGCCCGGCTGAGCCCGGGGAGTCGGGACACCCGACCGCCGCCGCGGGTTGGCACCCGATTCGCCGAAAAGCCATGGTTGCGACCTGTTCCGCGAGATACGGTTGCTGCCCGCCGTTGGTCTGCCGAGGCATCGAGGACCAGGACGGCCGGCGCGATGGCGGCGGGCGAAGGAGGAGCCATGACCCGCCCGGGACTGCCCAAGCTGATCGCTACCGACCTCGACGGCACACTCGTCCGCAGTGACGACACCGTCTCCGCGTACACCCATGAGGTGCTCGACCGGGTGCGCGCCGCCGGGATCCCGGTGGTCGGCGCGACCGGACGCGGCCCGCGCCTGACCGAGCTGACCCGCAACGACATCCGCGCCGCCGACTTCCTGGTGATGGCCGGCGGGGGACGGGTGGTCGACCAGAGCGACCCGGGGGGGCCGCTGGTGCTGCGGGACGAGCGGCTCTCGGGCGAGGTGCTCGCCCGGCTCCTCGCCGACCTGGAGGCCGCGGTCGGCCCGCTGACCGTGATGGTGGAGGCGTCGGACGAGCACGACGCCCCGCTGTGGGGCGACTACCACCCGAGCTGGCCGTACCCGGACCGGTTCGAGGCGCGTACCCGGGAGGAGTGCCTCTCCTGCGACGTGATCAAGGCGTTCGCCCGGACCGCCGACCATCACGTCGACGAACTGCTGGCGGTGGCCCGCGAGATCGTCCCGCCGGAGCTGGCCACGCTCACCCAGGCCGGGCTCGGTTTCATCGAGATCTGCCCGCCCGGGGTGGACAAGTCGACCGGGCTGAGTGTGGTCGCCGAGCGGCTCGGCGTCGACCCGGCGGAGGTGCTGGTGTTCGGGGACCAGCCCAACGACCTGCCGATGTTCGGCTGGGCCGGCTGGTCGCGGGTGGCGGTGGCCAACGCCCACCCGGCGGTCCGGGCGGCGGCCGACGAGATCACCCTGCGCAACGACGACGACGGCGTCGCGGTCTACCTGGACCGACTACTCTCCCGGTGATGGGAGAGCCACCTCGGCTGGTCGCCACCGACATCGACGGCACGCTGCTCCGGGACGACCGGACGCTCAGCCCGCGCACCGCGGACGTGCTGACCCGGATCACCGCGGCGGGCACGCCGGTCGTGCTGGTCACCGGCCGTCCGATCCGCTGGCTCCAACTCGTGTACGAGCAGCTCGCCGAGCCGCTGCCGGCGATCTGCGCGAACGGCGCGGTGGTGTACGACCCGGTCGCCGACGAGGTGCTGCGGGCCGACCCGCTCGCTCCCGAGCTGCTCGGCGAGGTGGCCCGCCGGCTGCGGGCCGCGGTGCCGGGGGTGAGCTTCGCGGTGGAGATCGTCGACAGCCGGCAGATGCGGCACGAGACGCACTACCCGCTGCGCTGGGACGCCGACCTCGACGCGATCCGGGCGATCGAGTCGCCGGAGGAGCTGCTGGCCGCCCCGGCGGTGAAGCTGCTGGCCCGGGCGGGTGAGCAGGATCCGGACGCGTTCGTCCGGGTGGTGGCCGCGGCGCTGGAGGGGCTGGCCGAGGCCACCCACTCCTCGTACAGCGGGCTGGTCGAGATCTCCGCCGCCGGGGTGACCAAGGCGGCGGGCCTGGCCTGGTACGCCGCCCGGCTCGGGATCGACGAACGGGACGTGCTGGCCTTCGGGGACATGCCGAACGACGTGCCGATGCTGACCTGGGCCGGGCGCGCGGTCGCGGTCGCCAACGCGCACCCGGCCGTGCTGGCGATCGCCGACGAGGTGACCGGGGCGAACACCGACGACGGCGTGGCGGCGTACCTGGAGCAGGTCTTCGGGGTGGCCTGAGCCGGCCGGGGCGCCGGCGCGCCCCGAGCCGGTCAGAGGTACTGGCCGGGGGCGTGCCCCTCGTTGGTCTGCGGCATGCCCGGCATCCCGGGGACCATCCCCCCGGGCCCGCTGGGCAGCGCGGGCCGGCCGGAGCGCATCTGCTCCAGCTGCACCCGGGCGGCCATCTGCTGGGCGACCAGTGCGGCCTGGATGCCGTGGAACAGCCCCTCCAGCCAGCCGACCAGCTGGGCGTGGGCGATCCGCAGCTCACCCTCGCTGGGCGCCTGGTCCTCGGTGAAGGGCAGCGAGATCCGCTCCAGCTCCTCACGGAGCTCGGGGGCCAGGCCCTCCTTCAGCTCGACGATCGACCGCTCGTGGATCTCGCGCATCCGGTGCCGGCTGGCGTCGTCCAGCGGAGCCGCCTTGACCTCCTCCAGCAGCTGCTTGATCATGCTGCCGATCCGCATCACCTTGGCGGGCTGCTCGACCAGGCGGGTCGGGTCCTCACCCTGCCCCTCCTCGGTCTGCACCGTGCCGACGGGCCGACCGTCCGGCCCGACCACCACCACCGTGCCGGGGATGCCATCCTTGCCCTGCTCGTCGTCCTCGGAACGCGCTTCGGTCATGGGACCCATCTTTACCCACCCCCACCACGCGCACGCGCCCGGACCGGCTCCCGGGCCCGAACCACCCGGCCGGGACGCGCTACCGTCGCCGTCATGCTCGCAGACCCGCGCGACGTGCTGACCCGCCCGGCCCCGCCGCCGGACGCCACGGTCGCCTACGGCGACCACCCGGAACAGTGCGCCGATCTGCGCCGACCGGCCGGCGACGGCCCGCCCCGGCCGCTGGTGGTCGTGGTGCACGGCGGTTTCTGGCGGGCCGAGTACGACCGCGCCCACACCGGCCCGATGGCCGCCGCCCTGGCGGCGCTCGGCCATCCGGTCGCCCAGGTGGAGTACCGGCGCACCGGCCAGCCCGACGGGGGCTGGCCGCACACCCTCAGCGACGTGCTGGCGGCGGTCGCGGCACTGCCCGAGCTGGCGGCCGCCGCACTGCCCGGCCGGGTGGCGCCCGGGCCGCCGATCCTGGTCGGCCACTCGGCGGGCGGTCACCTCGCGCTGTACGTGGCGGCGCACGCCCCGGACACGGTCGGCGGGGTGCTGGCGCTGGCGCCAGTCGCCGGCCTGGCCGAGGCCCACCGGCTGGACCTGGACGGTGGGGCGGTGGCCGCGCTGCTCGGCGGCGGTCCGGCGGAGTTCCCCGAGCGCTACGCGGCAGCGGATCCATCGACATTGGTACCGATCCAGGTACGCACAGTAGTGATGCACGGCACGCTCGATCGGCAGGTCCCGGTGACCATGAGCCGCTCGTGGGTGGTCGCCGCACGGACCGCCGGCACCCTCGCCACGTTGGTTGAGCTGCCGGAATGCGAGCATTTCGGGCTGATAGCACCGGACTCGCCGGCCTGGCCCCGAGTGCTGGACGCGTTGCGGTCCCTGCACGATGATCTTCCGGGCATTGACGCAGAGTCGCGGAGCAGGTAGAACGCCGAAGGGGCGTGCACCCTGGCAGCCCTTACGGGAAGGAAATTGGTGTCGCAGATGAACCGCAGGCGGGCACTTCAACTGCTGGCCGCGCTGGGTACCACCGGACTGGCGGCGGGCTGCGGCTCCGACACCGAGAAGGACACCACCCAGCCCGGCAGCCCCGTCAAGATCGGTCTGATCGTGCCGAGCGCCGGCCCGAACAAGGCCGTCGGCGAGGATCTCACCCGCGGCTTCCAGCTCTTCCTCAGCCTCAACGACCAGCAGCTCGGCGGCCACCCGACGACCCTGGTCACGGCCGAGGAGGGTGAGGACGCCAAGAGCGGCCAGGCCGCCGTGGACCGGTTGATCAAGGAGGGGGCGCTGGCGCTCACCGGCGTGGTCAGCCCCACCGTGCTGTCCGGCATCCGGGACACCGTCGAGCAGGCCCGGGTGCCCCTGATCGCCTCCAACGCCTCCCCCAGCAGCCTGCAGAGCGTCGTCTACATCTGGCGTACCTCGTACGTGCTCGACGAGCCCGGCGAGGCGATCGGCCAGTACCTGCGGCAGATGTTGAAGGACCCGTCCAGCCGGATCGCGATCATCACCCCGGACAGCCCGAGCAGCCGGGACGTCATCGCCGGCTTCCGGCGCGGGTACGAGCAGGGTCGCCAGCTCAGCAACGAACCGATCTTCACCCCCGACGAGCCCAACCCCGGCAGGAGCGCGTACAGCGAGGCGATCCAGAAGGCGCTGGGCCAGCGGCCCGACGCGATCTTCTGCAACTACACCGGTACGGCGGCGGTGCAGTTCATCAAGGAGCTCTACGACCAGGGCTACCGCAAGAAGATCTACGGCCCCGGCTTCCTCACCGAGGGCATCGTGCTGGGCGACCTGGACGACGGGGAGGGTGGCAAGCAGCGGGGCCGGATCCTGGACTCCGGCATCGAGACCGCGCTGAACTACTCGCCCGACCTGAACAACACCGCGAACCGGGTGTTCGCCTCGGCGTACCGGAAGACCTACAACGCCTCGCCGACCACCTACGCGATGGCCTCGTACGACGCCGCCCAGGTGCTGGACAAGGCGATCCGGCTGGTCGGGAAGTCCCCGACGCCGCAGCAGGTCAACCTGGCGCTCGGCAAGATCGGCCAGGTCGACAGCCCGCGCGGGGCCTGGCAGTTCAACCAGACGCGTACCCCGCAGCAGAAGTGGTACCTGCGCCGAGTCCAGCTCGACGGCCGGATGCTGGCGAACGTGGTCATCAACGAGCTGGCCACCCTGGGCTGATCCCCCACGTACGCGGAACGGGCGGCCTCCCCGCGGGGAGGCCGCCCGTTCCGTGCTCGGCGCGGGCCGCGCGTCAGTGGCGCAGCTCGGCGATGCAGCACTTCACGCTGCCGCCGCCCTTCTTCAGCTCGGCCAGCTCGACCGGAACCGGGTGGTAGCCGGCCATCTTGAGCTTGCCGGCCAGCCGGGTCGCCTCGCTGTTCAGCACGACGTTCAGGCCGTCGCTCACCAGGTTGAGGCCGAACGCCAGCGCGTCCTCGTCGTCGGCGATCACCGCGTCCGGGAAGAGCTGGGCGAGCACCTTCTGGCTGGCCGCCGAGAAGGCACCCGGGTAGTAGACGATGTTGTCGTCGTCGATCGAGGCGAGCGCCACGTCCAGGTGGTAGAAGCGCGGGTCGACCAGGCGCAGCGAGACCACCGGCCGGCCGAGCGCCTCCTGCGCCTCGGCGTGCGCCGTCAGCTCGGTGCGGAAGCCGTGGCCGGCGAGGATCAGGCCGCCGTGCGCGTCCGGCAGGTAGGCGAAGTCACCCTCGCCCTCGTTGGTCTCGCTCGGCGCGATGAACCGCCAGCCGTTCTCCTCGTAGAACGCCCGGTGCGCGGCGGCCTCGGCGGCCCGCTGCTCGTGCTTGAACTGGGCGCCGTAGACCGTGCCGTCCACCACGAAGGCGCCGTTGGCCGCGAAGACCATGTCCGGCAGCCCACGCTCGGGGGCGAGCAGGTGCACGTCATGGCCGAGGCCGACGAGCGTCTCCCGCAGGCGGTCCCACTGCTTGACCGCCAGCTCCGCGTCAACCGGCGCGGTCACGTCCATCCACGGGTTGATCGCGTACTCGACCGCGAAGTGCTCAGGCGAGCACATGAGATATGTCCGCTTTCGCGGGACTCGCTGCTGGTTCACGGTCACCAAGAGTAGGTACGGTACAACTTTGGTAACAGCCACAACCATTGCTTCCCAGAGGCGGAACGTTGCAGATAGACGCGGTCGACCAGCGAATCATTGCGTTGCTCGTGGCAGATGCCCGCGCGTCGTACGCGGACATCGGCACGCGGGTGTCACTCTCCGCCCCGGCCGTCAAGCGACGGGTCGACCGACTCCGATCCGCCGGGGTCATCCGGGGCTTCACCGCGGTGGTCGACCCGGCCGCCGTCGGCTGGACCACCGAGGCGTTCGTCGAGCTCTTCTGCGCCGGCCGGACCACCCCGGCGCAGATCGGGGCCGCCGCCCGCCGGCACCCCGAGGTGGTCGGCGCCTACACCGTCTCCGGCGAGGCGGACGCGCTCGTGCACCTGCGGGCCGCCGACATCGCCCACCTCGAGGAGGCGTTGGAGCGGCTCCGGGCCGAGTCCTTCGTCACCTCGTCCCGCAGCACCATCGTCCTCTCCCGGCTCGTCGAATCCCCCGGCGTCGGCCCGTCCTCGGCTTGACCTGAACCTCGCTTCACGTCGTCCACTGGATCCCGGGCGGTCCCGGACAGCGAGGAGGCGACGTGCGAGCGGTGTGGCTGCGAGAGTTCGGCGGTCCGGAGGTGCTCGTCCCCGGACCGGCACCGGATCCCGTACCCGGTCCGGGTCAGGTGCTGATCGAGGTGGCGCACGCCAACCTGACCTTCGTGGAGACGATGTTCCGGGCCACCGGGTTCGGGCCGTTCGCCCGGGATCTGCCGGTGATCCCCGGCAACGGGGTCGGTGGGGTGATCGCCGAGGTCGGCCCGGGCGTCGACCCGTCGCTGGTCGGGCGCCGAGTGGTCAGCAGCACCGGCGGCACCGGCGGGTACGCCGAGCGCGTGGTGGTGGACCACGACGCGCCGCTCCCGGTGCCGGACGGGTTGCCGCTGGACCAGGCGGTGGCGCTGCTCGCCGACGGACGTACCGCGCTGATGCTGGCCCGGGCCGCCGGGCTGCGCGCCGGCGAGCGGGTCCTCGTCGAGGCGGCGGCGGGCGGGGTGGGCAGCCTGCTGACCCAGCTCGCCGCGGCGGCCGGGGCCCGGGTGATCGCCGCCGCCGGCGGCCCGCGCAAGGTCGCCCTGCTCCGCGCGCGCGGCCTCGACGCGGTGGTCGACTACTGGGAGCCGGACTGGACCGAACGGGTACGAGCCGCCGCCGGCGGGGTGGACGTGGTCTTCGACGGGGTCGGCGGCCCGCTGGCCCGGGCGGCGTTCGACCTGCTCGACCTCGGTGGCCGGATGCTCAGCTTCGGGCTGGCCGGCGGCGCCTGGGCGGACGTGCCCGAGGAACTGGCCGCCGCCCGCGGGGTCACCCAGCTCCGCCCGGGCGCCCCGCCGGCCGAGCTGCGCGCCCTCACCGAGCTGGCGTTGGCCGAGGGCGCGGCCGGACGGCTCCGACCGCTGATCGGGCAGCGCTTCTCGCTGGAGCGGGCCGCCGACGCGCACGCCGCCATGCAGTCCCGCGCCACAGTCGGCAAGACCCTCCTCGACGTCCAGTGACCGACCCCGCGCCGCCCGCCCAAGATCCGCCCTGATTCACGGAAAGCGTGGCCATTCCGGTCGGGATGACAACTCTTTCCGTGAATCAGCGCGGCGGGTCCGCGCGGCGCGGGCCGGTCAGAGGTACATGCCGGTGCGGTGCTCGGCCTCGGCGCGGGCGGGCTTGTCGCCCTCGCCGAAGAAGCGCTTGCCGCCGAACTCCCCGTGCAGCCGGTCGTCCAGCTCGTCGGCCAGGCCGGTCATCACCTGCACGGCGAGCATCAGGTGGGTGGCCTGGAAGTTGCGGCCGAAGACCGGGATGGAGGCCCAGACCGTGTCGTCGGCGCAGTAGAGGCGACCGATCGGCATCCGGTTGGTCAGCTCGGAGAGCTTCATGTAGAGGCGTTCGGTCGGCTCGACCTCGGTGAGCACCGGGGAGAAGACGTCGACCAGGGGTGGGTTGTCGCGTACCCGGACGAAGACCATCGCCGAGCCGGCCCGGATGTTGATGTCGCCGTCGGAGTCGACCTGCACCTGGTCGGACTTCGACTTGAGCATGGTCGAGACGACCGTACGGACCCGCTCCTCGAGGGCGAGCACGTCGTTGTCGGCGGTCTGCGCGGTGGCCGCGGCGGCCAGCGCCTCGTCGAGGTCGGCCGCCACGTCGCGGTCCGGCCCGAACTCGCTGCGGGCGGTGCCGAGCGGCTCCACCGGCAGCGCCTCCCCCTCGGCGTCGTGCACCAGGTAGACCAGGAAGGCCGGGTGCGGGGCGCCGTAGACGTCGCGCAGCGTCCGGGACAGCACCGCGGCCAGCCGGGTCGCCTCGTCAGCCGCGCAGTCCAGGCCGAACTGCTCGCCCGAACCTTCGACCACGCCGGGCGGGGACCAGCCGAGCGCGATCATGTCCGCCACGGCGGCGCGGTCCAGCCGGTAACCCTGCGGCAGGGTGGCGTTGCCGACCGCCCGCGCCGACAACCGGCCCTCCTCGCCGACGTCCACGCCGATCGAGTAGACGGCGTCCCCGGTGCCGGAGGCGGTCGGGTCGAGGGTCAGTTCCAGGTGCGCGCCGGCCGGCAGGTCGCGCAGCCGGTCGGCGAGCGCGCGGGCGAACTCCCGCCACGCCTCGGTCACCTTGGCCCGGAGGTCGGCCGTGGTCGGCTCGTCCAGCAGGATCGACTCGTACTGCTCCGGCGTACCGCCGGCGGGCTCATTGGCCGGCGAGGGGTGTTCTGCCGTCATGATCGCCTCCGTCCGTCAGGGCCACCCTACCCACGGACGGTTGGGGTCGAATCACGCCGGGACCGAGATCGGACAACGGGTCGGAGACCCGGCGGAGCCGCCTACCCGGCGGGTGCCGTGCCGTCCAGCTCGACCGGCCAGGTGCCGGCCAGCTCGCTGAGCCGGACGGCCGTCGCGGCCGGGTCCGCGCCCCGACCCACGGCCACCCCGAGGAGGTATGCCGTGACCGGCGCGCCCGGGCGCAGCACCTGGTGGGCCACGTCCCTGGCCAGGTCCAGCACGACCGGCACCGACACCTCGGTCGGGTCCAACCCCAGCTCGGCGCAGGCCGCCGTGACCCAGTCGTCCATCACCGTCATCGCGTCCACTCCTCGGCCCGGCGGATGTCCTCGTCAGTGTCGCAGTCGAACCAGGGCGGCGGCCCGGAGCCGGACCAGGTGACCTCCCGGACCACCATGCCGGCCAGCAGGCCGCGCACCGGGGCCCCGTCGACGGTGCCGCCCCGCTCGCCGGCGAGCCGGTCGACCGCGGCCCGCAACGCGGCGACCCGCCACACTCCGCAGAGCTGCTGCCGGCGGCCGTCGCCGTCGACGTAGCAGGCACCGTCGGCGGACGACCTGTCGAGCGCGCGCAGCAGGTCGGCCACCGCCACCCGGGTGAGCAGGGGCAGGTCCGCGGCGAGCAGGGCGACCGTGGCGACACCGGGGTCGAGCAGCGCCAGGCCGGCGGCGGTGGCGGCGACCGGACCGCCACCGGGCGGCTCCTCCCGGGTCACCCGCACCCCCTCGGGAACCGGGCCGACCGCTCCCACCACGATCCGCGGCACGGCGTCGGTGACCGCGGCCAGCACCCGGTGCAGCATCGGCCGGCCGCCGACCGGGCGCGCCGGCTTGTCCACCCCGCCCATCCGGCGGGCCGCCCCACCGGAGAGCACCACCGCCGCGTACGCCGTCACCGGGCCACGGTAACCGCGCCGGCCCGCTCGCGCCCGGCCCGCTCCCGCCCGGCCCGCTCCCGCCCGGCCCGCTCCCGCCCGGCCCGCTCCCGCGCGGCCCGCTCCCGCGCGGCGCGCGTCCCGGCCCGGGCGGGGCCGCCGGACGCGGCGGCAGTTCGTGCGCCGCGACCCGGGCCGGCCGCACCGCTGACTCGGGCAGGGACGTCGCGTGCGGGTGGCCGGGCCGGC
Organism: Micromonospora sp. NPDC005806; assembly: GCF_042871425.1. Taxonomy (NCBI): domain Bacteria; kingdom Bacillati; phylum Actinomycetota; class Actinomycetes; order Micromonosporales; family Micromonosporaceae; genus Micromonospora; species Micromonospora sp. NPDC005806. Next base: position 76,848 of record NZ_JBIAIL010000005.1, read on the forward strand.
GGGGCAGGATGGCGGGATGGGACGGGCGACTGACCGGCGCAGCGTGCTCCGGATCGACCTCGACGCGGCAGCCGACGGGCGCGCCCGGGTGCGGCGACAGGACACCCTGGCGGTGGAGGCGCCGCTGGAGATCCGGGTCGGCGCGGCCGGCCCCGGTCGGCGGAAACCACTCGCGGTGACCATGCGTACGCCCGGCGACGACCTGGACCTGGCGATCGGTTTCCTGCTCACCGAGGGACTGATCCGGTCCGCCGACGACGTGCACACCGCCCAGCTCTGCGCCGGGGCGGAGACGCCGAACACCTACAACGTGGTCGACGTGGTGCTCGCCCCCGGCGTGCCCGAACCCACCACCGACCCGTCCCGCAACTTCTACACGACCAGCTCGTGCGGGGTGTGCGGCAAGGCGAGCATCGACTCGGTCCGGACCCGCTCACTCTTCGCGGTGGCGGACGACCCGCTGGACGTGCCCGCCGAACTGCTCGCCGCCCTGCCGGACCGGCTCCGCGCCGCGCAACGCGCCTTCGACCGGACCGGCGGCCTGCACGCGGCCGGCCTGTTCACCCCCGACGGGGAGCTGGTGGTGCTGCGCGAGGACGTCGGCCGGCACAACGCGGTGGACAAGGTGATCGGCTGGGCGGTGCGGGAACGCCGGCTGCCGCTGGCCGGGCACGTGCTGCTGGTCTCCGGCCGGGCCAGCTTCGAGCTTACCCAGAAGGCCTGGATGGCCGGGGTGCCGCTGCTCGCCGCGGTCTCCGCGCCCAGCACCCTCGCCGTCGAGCTGGCCGAGGAGGCCGGGATGACCCTGGTCGGCTTCCTGCGCGGCCGGACGATGAACGTGTACGCCGGCGCCCACCGTCTCACCGAGTAGGGCTGGGCCGGACCGCTACTCCTCGTCAGCCAGCTCCGGCCGGTGCTCGCGTATCCACCGTTCGACATCCTCCGCGAGCCACACGTTTCCCTGCTGCAGCTCCGCAACCGGGGCCGGGAAGGAGCGGTGCGACGTGATCGCGTAGACGCGCTGGCGGCTGATCCCGCCAAGTCGCATCCGGATCTCGTGCGCGCCCATCAGCTTCACAAGCCGACCGTAGGCACCCGTCAGCGGGTCACGAAGCAAGATGCTTTGCACCCTTGACTAGCGCTGTTGTCGCGAGTCAACATGGCGCTATGGGTAAACAAGCAGCAGCGCTGCCAATTCCGTCGAACCTCGTGCACAGGCGGCGCCACTGGTGGTCCCGGTGCTGCGTTTGTGGCCTTCGCTGGCCCTGCCCGGATCGGCGCTACCGCCCTGGCCCCGCCGAACCACCGAACCGTGCCCGCTGGCTCGACAACGCCCATACGGTTGCCTTCCCACAGGTCGGCCGGGCCGGCTGGTTGACTCCGGCGCAGACCTGGCGAGCAAACGGGGGCCGGTGGTGAGCCGTCCATCCCGCCCCCACCTGCCGATGCGCCCTCTCTGGATGTGCCGCAACTGCGGCCAGCCGTGGCCGTGCGGTCCCGCCCGGTTATCGCTGCTCGCCGAATACGAGGGCGATCGGACGGCCCTGATCCTGTACCTGTCCGGCCAGTTGGCCGAGGCCAGGGGTCAGCTCACGCAACTCGGCGGTGTCAGCGCGCCCGCGGACCTGACCGACCGATTCATCAGCTGGGCCCGCTCCCGGGGCTGAACGACGCACCACTGTTCGGCAGGCCCAGCGGCAGTGACGGCTCCCTACACTGCCCCCATGATCACGAGATGGAATCCATCGGATCCGGCGCCCTCACCACCCCGACCAGGCGTCATCGTCGGCGCTGCAGGCACCCTTGCGGCAGGCGCCGGAGCGGTGGCCATTCTGGTCGGCTGGCAAATGCCTCACGCCGAGATGGGGCTCCTGCTCGGCGGGATGCTTCTGTTCGGCGGCTTGCTCATGCGTATCGAGTCTGCGATCACGCGGGGCATGAACCGGCGGCACGACGCCCCAGACGAGGGGCCGGACTGATCGGCATCCCCCTCCTGTGGTCCGAATGGTGCGACCGCACAGCGGTCAGATGCGCCGGCGGTTGATGCGCCGGCGGACCACCCCTGGGAAGCCGACCTCCGGCCAGCCGTCCAGCTCGGACGGGGGCAGCCCGCTGCGGAGCAGGTCGTCCAGCAGCAGCGCGAGGGAGTATTCGGGGCGCGCCGCGAGCACCCGTTCCAGGGCCACCGCGGCCAGGGCGCCGTACCCGGCCCGCCAGGCCGCGAAGGCGAGCAGGCTGCCGGGGGCGGCGATCAGCTCGGGATCGGCCCGGCGCAGCACGTCGGTCCAGAGGCTGATGTCGGCGTCCCGCCCGTCGGTCCGTTCCCAGGCGTGGTCGCGCACCGGGAGCTGGGTGAGGAGCACGGTCAGCCAGGCCACCTCGTCGTCGCCCAGGCGCTCGCCGCGCCGATGCCGACGGAACGCGGTGCGGACCGCCGCCACGCCGGCCGAGCGCACCGACCGGCCGCCGACCAGCCCGGTCTCGGTCGCCTCCTCGGTGAGGGCCGCCAGCCGACGGCGGGCGCGGGCGGTGGCCCGCCGCATGGCCACCCGGACCGGACCGTCGACCGCGGACACCTGGGCGGTCAGCGCGGCCCGATCGGGCAGGGCGACCTGACCGGCGAAGACGGCCGCCGCACTGACCTCGCTGGCCCCCGGGTCGTAGGGGGTGCCGTCGGGCGGACAGCAGTCCGGCTCGGTGCAGAGGTAGGACCACCAGCGCCCGTCGGTCACCCGCAGCGCGTCGAGGACGAGCAGCCCCGCCGCGTCCAGCGCCTCGCCGACCGCGTCGACCGCCCCGGTCACCCGGGCGGCCGGCCCGTAGCCGATCACGGTGGCGGACTCGCTGCCCTGCCGGGCGATCACCTGCGCCAGGTGCTGCGCGGCCGGCCGCGGGTCGGCACCCGGCTCGGGCAGGTCACCCCGGGCGGCGAAGACCACCCGGCGGCCGCGGAGCGCCACCACGACCACGCTGTCGGCGGGATGGAACCCGAGCAGGTACGGCACGGCGGCGATGAGGTCGGCGGGCGAGCGAACGGCGAGTCGGGGGCGGTCGGTGGGAGTCATGCCGGGAGCGTGCGGCGGCGGGGTGGCCACCCGACAGGCCCTGTGGACGACACGCGGGTTTTCCACAGCCACGGAGAGTATCGGCGCAGGTGAACGCCACACAGACCCGAGCCGGGAACGCGCACGGCCCGCAATGGTCGGTGGGAGCGGCTACCTTGCGCTCATGGACCTGGCGTACCTGCGGGCACACCCGGAGCACCTGCCCACCTTCCTGACCCACCAGCGGATCCGGGAGACGCCGGTCTCCGGCGGGGACATCTGTGCCGCGTCCCGGCTCACCCTCGACGACGGGCACTCGGTCTTCGCGAAGACCTGGCCGGAGCGTGCGGCACGCCCGGTGCCCGAGGGCTTCTTCGCCACCGAGGCGGCCGGGCTGCGCTGGCTGCGCGAAGCGGGCACGGTCGCCGTGCCGGAGGTGATGGTGGCACTGCCGGAGCTACTGGCGCTCGACTGGGTCGAGCCCGGCGAGCCGACGCCGGAGGCGGCCGAGCGGTTCGGACGCGAGCTGGCCGGGCTGCACCGGGCCGGGGCACCGGCGTTCGGCGCTGAGTGGACCGGCTTCATCGGCGCGCTCCCGCAGGACAACACACCGGACCCGGGGCCGTGGCCGGAGTGGTTCGCCCGCCGACGGCTGCTGCCGTACCTGAAGATGTCGGTCGACGACGGCGCGCTCGGCGCCAAGGAGGCCGGCCTCGTCGAGGAGCTGATCGACCGAATCGGCGAGTTCGGCGGCGACGAGCCACCGGCCCGGATCCACGGCGACCTCTGGCCCGGCAACGTGCTCTGGGGCGCGGACGACCGGGTCTGGCTGATCGACCCGGCGGCACACGGCGGCCACCGGGAGACCGACCTCGCCCAGCTGACCCTCTTCGGCGGCCCGTCGTACCTGGACCGGATCATGGCTGCCTATCAGGAGGAGTGGCCGCTGGCCGACGGCTGGCGGGAGCGCCTGCCGCTGCACCAGCTGCACCTGCTGCTGGTGCACAGCTCACTCTTCGGGACGTCGTACCGGGACGCGGTCGCCGGCGCCGCCCACCTCGCGCTGCGCGGGGCCCGACGCGCTAACGTCGACAAATGACCGGCGCCCCGACGACGAGCGACGGGGTCCTCGTCGACCGGTACGGCCGCGTCGCCCGGGACCTCCGCGTCTCGCTGACCGACAAGTGCAACCTGCGCTGCACCTACTGCATGCCGGCGGAGGGACTGCCCTGGCTGGCCGGGCCGCAGCTGCTGAGCGACGACGAGATCATCCGGCTGGTCCGGATCGCGGTGCAGCGGCTCGGCGTCACCGAGGTGCGCTTCACCGGCGGGGAGCCGCTGATCCGGCCCGGTCTGGTCGGCATCGTCTCGGCGGTGGCCGAGCTGGAGCCCCGGCCCCGGATCTCGCTGACCACCAACGGCATCGGCCTCAACCGGCTCGCGCCCGCCCTGCGCGCCGCCGGCCTGGACCGGGTGAACGTCTCACTGGACACCCTCGACCGCGCCCGGTTCGCCGAGCTGACCCGGCGGGACCGGCTCGCCGACGTGCTCGCCGGCCTGGCCGGCGCGGCGCGGGCCGGGCTGACCCCGGTGAAGGTCAACACCGTGCTGATGCGCGGGATCAACGACGACGAGGCACCCGCGCTGCTCCGGTTCGCCCTGGCCCACGGCTACGAGCTGCGCTTCATCGAGCAGATGCCGCTGGACGCCCAGCACGGCTGGGACCGGACGACCATGGTCACCGCCGAGGAGATCCTGGCCGCCCTGCGCACCGAGTTCGACCTGAGCGCCGACCCGGCCGAGCGCGGCGCCGCGCCCGCCGAGACCTGGCTGGTGGACGGCGGCCCGGCCCGGGTCGGGGTGATCGCCAGCGTGACCCGGCCGTTCTGCGGTGACTGCGACCGGACCCGGCTCACCGCCGACGGTCAGGTCCGGGCCTGCCTCTTCGCCACCGAGGAGTCCGACCTGCGCGGCGCGCTGCGGGCCGGGGCGGACGACGCCGAGCTGGCCCACCGGTGGCGTACCGCGATGTGGGGCAAGCGGGCCGGGCACGGCATCGACGACCCCACCTTCCTGCAACCCGCCCGGCCGATGTCGGCGATCGGAGGCTGACCGGTGCAGCTCACCATCCGCTACTTCGCCGGGGCTCGCGCCGCCGCGGGCCGGTCCGAGGAGACCACATCCGCCGGCCCGTCCCTCGACGAACTCCTCGACGAACTGGCGGCGCGGCACGGCGAACGACTCGCTGTGGTGCTGAAGGCGGCGAGTTTCCTGGTCGACGGCGTGGCCTGTCATGATCGTCGGACACCGCTGCCGGCCGGCGTGACGGTCGACGTGCTGCCGCCGTTCGCGGGCGGCTGAGGAGGGCGCCCGTGTTGGCGATGGCGACGTTCCTGGGCTTTGCTGTGCTCGTCACCGCCCTGATCCACCTCTACCTGTGGAAGCGGCTGGTCCGGGACACCACGCGTCCCGGGCGCTCGCGGCGGATCGGCGGGTTCGCCGTGCTGCTGCTGGCGCTGCTGGTGCCGGCCACCATGGCAGGCACCCGCAACGGGCTGCACTGGCTGGCCTGGCCGGGCTACCTCTGGCTGGCGCTGATGTTCTACCTGCTGGTGCTGCTGCTGGTGCTGGAGGTGCCGGCGGCGGTGGCGACGCTGGTGCTGCGCCGCCGCGAGCGGGCCGCCGCGCCCAGCGCGGTTCCGGAGCCGTCGCTGGTCCCGGCCGGCGGGCCCGCCGCCGTCCGGTTGGACCCCCCGGCCGGTCCCACCGACCCTCCGCTGCCCGGCGCCGACGGCCGGCCCGTCGGGGACCCGCCGGCCGCCGCGCCGGACCACGACCCGGCCCGCCGGTTGCTGCTGGCGCGCGGCGCCGCGATCTTCGCCGGGCTCACCGCCGCCGGGGTCACCGGGTACGGCGTCCGCACCGCGATGGGGCCGCCGCAGCTGGACCGGGTGCAGATCCCGCTGGCGAAGCTGCCGCGCAGCATGGACGGCCTGCGGATCGCCACCGTCTCCGACATCCACCTCGGGCCGCTGCGCGGCCGGTCGCACACCGAGCGGATCGTCGCGATGATCAACCGGCTGGACGCCGACCTGGTCGCTGTCGTCGGTGACCTGGTCGACGGCTCGGTCGCCGAACTGGGCGCCGCGGCCGAGCCATTGCGCGACCTCCGCTCGCGGTACGGCAGCTTCTTCGTCACCGGCAACCACGAGTACTACTCCGGGGTCGAGGAGTGGGTCCGCGAGGTGGACCGGCTCGGCCTGCGGGTGCTCCAGAACGAGCGCCAGGAGATCCAGGCCCGGGGTGGCGTTCTCGACCTGGCCGGGGTGAACGACGTGACCGCGGCCGGCACCGGCCTGGCCGCCCCGGCCGACTACGCCGCCGCCCTGGGCGACCGCGACCCCAGCCGCCCGGTGGTACTGCTGGCCCACCAGCCGGTGGCCGCGCACGAGGCGGCGAAGTTCGGCGTGGACCTCCAACTCTCCGGGCACACCCACGGCGGCCAGATGGTGCCGTTCAACCTGCTGGTGAAGCTCCAGCAGCCGGTGGTCTCCGGCCTCGGCGAGGTGGACGGCACGAAGGTCTACGTGACCAACGGTGCCGGCTTCTGGGGCCCGCCGGTCCGCGTCGGCGCGCCGCCGCAGGTGACCCTGGTCGAGCTTCGCGCCCCATAGCGCGCCCCGGCCGCACAGTCCAGCGCCGCATTGCTCAGGTCACGCGTACGCGTGGCGGCGGGCGACCGGGGGGCCGGGCGTGACAGGATGCGGCGTGCCTCCGTTCAGCGCCGCACCCCCCGGTGGCCTCTCGCCGTTCGTCGCGGATCTGCACATCCACTCGAAGTACTCGCGCGCGTGCAGCCGCGACCTGACCCTGCCGAACCTGGGCTGGTGGGCCCGACGCAAGGGCATCGGCGTCCTCGGCACCGGCGACTTCACCCACCCCGCCTGGTACGACCACCTGCGCGAGACGCTGCACCCGGCCGAGCCGGGCCTGTTCCGGCTCAGCCCGGAGGCGGAGCGGGACATCGCCCGGCGGCTGCCACCCCGGCTGGCCAGCGAGGCGGAGGCGGATCCGGTCCGGTTCATGCTCAGCGTGGAGATCTCCACCATCTACAAGCGGGACGACCGGACCCGGAAGGTGCACCACCTGATCTACCTGCCGGACCTGGACGCGGTGGCCCGGTTCAACATCGCGCTCGGCCGGATCGGCAACCTCGGCTCGGACGGCCGGCCGATCCTCGGCCTGGACTCCCGGGACCTGCTGGAGATCACCCTGGAGGCCAGCCCGGACGGCTACCTGGTCCCGGCACACATCTGGACGCCCTGGTTCTCCGCGCTCGGCTCGAAGTCGGGCTTCGACGCGATCGCCGACTGCTACGCCGACCTGGCCGAGCACGTCTTCGCAGTGGAGACCGGGCTCTCCTCCGACCCGGAGCTGAACTGGCGGGTCGGCAGCCTGGACCGCTACCAGCTGGTGTCCAACTCGGACGCGCACTCGCCGCCCGCGCTGGCCCGCGAGGCCACCGTCTTCGGCTCGGCCCGCGACTACTTCGCGATCCGGGAGGCGTTGCGGACCGGGGACGGGCTGGCCGGCACCATCGAGTTCTTCCCGGAGGAGGGCAAGTACCACGCCGACGGCCATCGGCTCTGCGGGGTGAACTGGTCCCCGGAGCGGACCCGGGAGGCCGGCGGGCGCTGCCCGGAGTGCGGCAAGCCGCTGACGGTGGGCGTACTCAGCCGGATCGAGGAGCTGGCCGACCGGCCCGAGGGGCACCGGCCGGCGCACGCCCGCGCGGTGACCCATCTGGTGCCGCTGGCCGAGATCCTCGGTGAGCTCAACAAGGTGGGCGCCCGCTCGAAGAAGGTCGAGGGGAAGCTCAACGAGCTGATCTCCGCACTCGGCCCGGAGCTGGAGATCCTCACCAGCACCCCGCTCGACGAGATCGGCCGGGTCGGCGGCGAACTGCTCGCCGAGGGCATCGGCCGGCTGCGCCGGGGCGAGGTGCGCCGCGTCCCGGGCTACGACGGCGAGTATGGGATCATCACCCTCTTCGACCCGGCCGAGCTGGGTGCCTCGGGCGGCTCGACCGGGCAGGACACGCTCTTCGACGTACCGGTGCCGGCGCGGCGGAAGCCCGCGGAGCCGGCGCCGAAGCCGAAGGCGAAGCGTCCGGCGGCGGCCAAGCCGGAGCCGAAGCGCAAGCCGGCCCCGCCGCCTCCGCCACCGATCGCGCCGGCACCCTCCCCGCACGAGCCGTTCGAGCCGATGCTGGCCGGCATGGAGGAGGTCGGCACCGGCCTGCTGGACCGGCTCGACGCGATGCAGCGGGTGGCCGCCTCCGCGCCGGGTGGCCCGCTGCTCATCGTGGCCGGTCCGGGCACCGGCAAGACCCGGACGCTGACCCACCGGATCGCGTACCTCTGCGCGGAGCTGAACGTCTTCCCGGAGCAGTGCCTGGCGATCACCTTCACCCGGCGGGCCGCCGAGGAGCTTCGGCACCGCCTCGACGGGCTGCTCGGCCCGGTGGCCGAGGACGTCACGGTCGGCACGTTCCACTCGCTGGGCCTGACCATCCTGCGGGAGAACGCCGGGGCCGTCGGCCTGCCGGCGGACTTCCGCATCGCCGACGACGCCGACCGGGCCGCCGCCCGCGCCGAGGCCGGTGACGACGACGACCGGTACACGGCGCTGCTGCGCAAGCGGGATCTGGTCGACCTGGACGAGCTGCTCGCCCTGCCCGTCGCGCTGCTGAAGGCCGACCGGAAGCTGGTCCGCGAGTACCGGGAACGCTGGAAGTGGATCTTCGTCGACGAGTACCAGGACGTCGACGCGGTCCAGTACGAGCTGCTGCGCCTGCTCAGCCCCGCCGACGGCAACCTCTGTGCGATCGGCGACCCCGACCAGGCGATCTACTCGTTCCGGGGCGCGGACGTCGGCTACTTCCTCCGCTTCTCGCAGGACTTCACCGACGCCCGGCTGGTCCGGCTGAACCGCAACTACCGCTCATCGGCGCCGATCCTGGCCGCCGCGGTGCAGGCCATCGCGCCGTCGTCGCTGGTGCGGGGCCGCCGGCTCGATCCGGCCCGGCTCGACCCGGAGGCACCGCTGGTCGGTCGCTTCGCCGCGGCCTCCGTCGCCGACGAGGCCGATTTCGTGGTACGCACCATCGACGAACTGGTCGGCGGCCTCTCCCACCGGTCGCTCGACTCGGGCCGGATCGACGGCCGGTCGACCTCGCTGTCCTTCTCCGACGTCGCGGTGCTCTACCGCACCGACTCGCAGGCCGCGCCGATCGTGGACGCCCTGGCCCGGGCGAACATCCCGGTGCAGAAGCGCTCGCACGACCGGCTCCGGGACCGGCCCGGAGTGATGGCGATCGCCCGAGAACTGCGGCATGCCGGGCTCGACGGCTCGTTGGCGGCCCGCGTCCGGCTGGCCGGCCAGATCCTGGCGCAACGCTTCGCCGTGCCGACCCTCGACGGCTCCGGCTCGGTACGCCCCGAGGACGTCCGGACGGCGGTGGACCTGCTCACCCCGCTGGCCCGGCGCTGCGGCGACGACCTGGGGCTCTTCCTCTCCCAACTGGCGACCGGGGCGGAGGTGGACGCCCTGGACCCGCGCGCCGAGGCGGTCACCCTGCTCACCCTGCACGGGGCCAAGGGCCTGGAGTTCCCGGTGGTCTTCCTGGTCGGCGCCGAGGACGGGCTGCTGCCGCTGCGCTGGCCCGGTCAGGAGCCGGACGACGACGCGGTGGCCGAGGAGCGCCGGCTCTTCTTCGTCGGACTCACCCGGGCCCAGGACCGGCTCTACGTCAGCCACGCGGCGCGGCGCAGCCGGCACGGGGCGGAACGGGACGGCCGGCCCTCGCCGTTCCTCGACGTGATCGACCCGGGCCTGTTCGAGCGGTTCGGCGAGAGCGAGGCCCGCCGGCCCAAGGACCGCCAGCTCCGGCTGATCTGACGGCTGGCCGTCAGGCGAGCAGCGCCGCCAGCCAGGCACCGGCCAGGATCGCCGGGCCGAACGGCAGGGCGGTGTCCCGGCGTACCCGGCGGGCGGCGAGCAGGGCGAGCACGACGACGCCGTTGATCAGGTGCGGCAGGAGCAGCCCGAGGCCCAGGGTCGACCAGCCCAACCAGCCGAGCGGCAGGCCGAGCGCGGCGGCGAGCTTGACGTCGCCGAAGCCGAGCCGGGAGCCGGGCAGCACCGCCAGCAGCAGGTAGGCGGCGAAGGAGACGGCGGCGCCGGCCAGCGCGGGGAGCAGGCGCCCGGCGGTGCCGGTGACCAGCGCAGCGACCACCAGACCGAACGCGCCGCAGCCGGCCGCGAGCGCCACCAGCGGATCGGGCAGCCGCAGGCAGGCCAGGTCCACCAGCGCGAGCACCAGCCCGACCGCCGCGACCGACAGGAACACCGGCAGGGCCGGATCCGCTCCCCGGGCCAGGGCGAATCCGCCGAACACCACCGCGCCGACGGCGGCCACCGTCGACCGCCCGGCCAGGTCGGAGCGGGCCGCCACCGAGGGCCCGGTGCAGCGGCGGGCGAGCGGCACGGCGGCCCAGCCGGCCAGCGCGCCGAGGAGCGCGACACCCGTCACCGGCCCGGCGGACACGGGTTCGGAGGTTACCGGCGGGCCGCCTCGGCGGCTGCCCCGTCGACCGCTCGGCGGGGCCGTTCGGTGCTCACCACCACCGCCACGCCGGCGACGATCACCGCGCCGCCCAGCATTACCTGCACGGTGACCGGCTCGGCGGCGAGCAGCGCGCCGAGCGCCACCGCGACCGCCGGATTCACGTACGCGTAGGTGGCGACCAGCGAGATGGGCGCGTGGTGCAACAGCCAGACGTACGCGGTGAAGGCGACCAGTGAGCCGGCCACCATCAGGTACGCCAGCGCCGCCCAGGACCGGCCGGTCACCTCGGCGGGGGAGAAGCCACGCAGCTCACCTCGGGCGACGGCGATCACGGCGAGGGCCACTGCGCCGGCCACCATCTCGTAGACAGTGGCCACGAACGGATCGGCGGGCATCCGGATGCGCCCGGAGAGGAAGGAGCCGACCGACCAGGAGGTGGCCCCGACGACCACGGTGAGGGCGCCCACCACGGGCACGGTCCCCGACCCGCCGGTGGGCACCACCAGCAGGACGAGGCCGACGAAGCCGAGGGCCACCCCGGCGAACGTCCAGAGCCGGGGGCGGTCGCCGCCGAGCGTACGCAGCAGCACGACCAGGAGCGGGACGGTGGCCACCAGCAGCGCGGCGATGCCGGAGGGCAGCGCCACCCCGGGCGGTCCGGACTCGGCGAGGACGACCAGCCCGTTGCCGCCGGCAAGCAGGAGCACGCCGACCAGGGCGGCCGATCCGAGTTGCCGCCGGTCGACGCGGAGCGCGCCGGGCCCCCGGCGGGCGCGCAGCACCAGGGCGAGCACCCCGGCGGCCGCGGCGAACCGGGCGGCCGCGGAGGTGAGCGGCGGCAGCGACTCGACCGCCACCCGGATACCCAGGTACGTCGAGCCCCAGAGCACGTAGACGACGATCAGCGCGGTCCAGATCAGGGCCGGCCGGACGGTGGGGGCGGCGGGATGGGCGAGCGGCGTCGCACTCGCAGGGCGTGAGCTCATCAGTGGACCACGCTACGGTGACCACGGCGTCGCCGTCCCCCGTTGGTGGCCGGCCTCTCAGCACTGGCGTACGAGGAGGGCGTTCCATGTCGAATTTCGGCCCGCCGGGTGGACCGGACCCGTGGGACGCGCGGCCCGGGGACGGCTACGCCCCGCCGGGCGGCGCTCGACACGACCCCGGGTACGCCGCGCAGCCGGGCGGTTGGGGCGAGCCTCCGGCCCGGCAGTACGAGCCGACGGGCCACCCGTACGAACCGCCCGCCCAGCGGTACGAGCCGACCGCGGGCTGGGCCGCGGGGCGACCGCACCCGCCGGCGGAGCCCGGACCCGCGGGCTATGGCGGCCGGTCGTACCTCGAACCGCCGCCGAAGCGTGGCAAGGGTCGCCTGGTCGCGGTGCTGGCCGTGGTGGCGGTGCTCGTGCTCGGCGGCGCGGCGGCGTTCTGGGTCCTCGGCCGGGACGAGGCGGCGCCGGTGAGCGGGTCCGGCGCGGCGGCCACGCCGGCCGCCGACCCGAGCGCGGGGGCGAGCGAGCCGGCGACCGGCGCACCGGCCCCGGCATCCTCGACCGATCCGCGCTTCGTACGGGCGGGCCAGTGCGTTCGCAACGACGGAGGCGCCGACCAGCCGAAGCTGATGATCAGCGAGTGCGGCCCGAAGACGTACCAGGTGCTGCGCCGCATCGACGGCGCGACCAGCGGCGAGAAGGACGCCGAGGCCAAGTGCGCCAAGGTGGCCGGCTACACCGACTGGTACTTCTTCGACAGCGAGCTGGACACCCTCGACTTTGTGCTCTGCCTGAAGCAGCGCTGACCCGCCGTAGGCAAAACTAGGGCTGTCTAGTCTCCACGCTAGACAGCCCTAGTTTTGGGTCGAGGTTCCCCGACACGCCGGTAGCCCCATCTACGGATGTCTAGCCTCGCAGCTAGACGGCCCGATACTCTGCGATTCGTGGATCCGGTCCGCAACCCGTATGCCCCGGGCGCCGGCCAGCGTCCGCCCGAACTCGCCGGGCGGGGGCGGGAGCTGGACGTCTTCGACGTGGTGCTGGAGCGGATCGCCCGGGGCCGCCCCGAGCGCAGCCTGATGCTCACCGGCCTGCGCGGGGTCGGCAAGACCGTTCTGCTCAACACCCTCCGGTCGGAGGCCATCAGCCACCTCTGGGGCACCGGCAAGATCGAGGCCCGGCCCGACCAGTCGCTGCGTCGGCCGATCGCCGCCGCGCTGCACATGGCGGTCCGCGAGCTGGCGCCCCGGCACCGCGCCCCGGACCGGATCGACGCCTTCCTCGGCGTGCTCAAGGCGTTCGCCCAGCGCTCCGTGCCCGCCGGGCGGGGCGGGGCCGCGCCGAAGCTGCGCGACCGCTGGCAGCCGGGCATCGACGTGCCGGCCAGCAGCGGCCGGGCCGACTCCGGGGACATCGAGATCGACCTGGTCGAGCTGCTCAGCGACGCGGCGGCGGTCGCCACCGACGTGGGCACCGGCATCGCGATCTTCGTCGACGAGATGCAGGACCTCGGCGCGGAGGACGTCTCCGCGCTCTGCGCCGCCTGCCACGAGCTGTCCCAGCTCGGTGCGCCGCTGATCGTGGTCGGCGCCGGGCTGCCGCACCTGCCGGCCGTGCTCAGCGCCGCGAAGTCGTACTCCGAGCGGCTCTTCCGCTACCAGCGCATCGACCGGCTCGACCGGATCGCCGCCGACCAGGCGCTCTGCGCGCCGGCCGAGCGGGAGGAGGTCGAGTACGAGCAGAAGGCGCTCGACCTGCTCTATGAGAAGTCCGGCGGCTACCCCTACTTCGTCCAGGCGTACGGGAAGGCCACCTGGGACCACGCCCCGCGCTCGCCGATCACCGCCGCCGACGTCCGGGTCGCCGCGCCCGAGGCGGAGGCCGAGCTGGCGGTCGGCTTCTTCGGCTCCCGGTTCGAGCGGGCCACCCCGGCCGAGCGCGAGTACATGCGGGCGATGGCGACGCTCTCCCTGGTGGAGGGGGAGGAGACCGGTCGGGACGACATGGACGCGGCGGTGCCGACCGCGGAGATCGCCCGCGCGTTGGGCCGCAAGCCGGCCAGCCTCTCCCCAGCCCGGGACGCGCTGATCAAGAAGGGGCTGATCTACTCCGGCGAGCGCGGCACGGTCGCCTTCACCGTCCCGCACTTCGGCCGGTACCTGCGTACCCAGCCGACCTGAGCCGCGGGTCGCGGTCAGACCTGGGACCACGGCGGCGGGAAGACCACCTCGCCTTGCGGGGGCGGGGGCTCGTCGCTGGTGGACGGCGGCAGCACCAGGGCCTGCCACGGCTCCCCCAGGCCGGACCACGGGCTGGTCAGTCCCATCCGGTCGGCCCGGCCGAACCCGAAGCGGCGATAGAACGCCGGGGCGCCGAGCACCACCACCAGCCGTTCGCCCAACTCGGTCGCGGCGTCCAAGCCCGCCTGCACCACCGCTGTGCCGTGCCCGATCCGCTGCCGATTCCGCGGGACCGCCACCGGACCGAGCGCCAGGGCGGGATACGAGGCGTCGTCGGTGCGGACCCGCACCCGGGTCAGCAGCGCGTAGCCGACCACCTCACCGCCGTACTCGGCGACCATGGCCAACTCCGGGATCCAGGCGTCGCTGTGCCGGAGCTCGTCGACCAGCCCCACCTCCGGCGGCGTGGCCACGTCGGGGCGGGCGAAGGCGGCCGCCAGCACCCGGGCGACCGGGGCCTCGTCCGCCGGATCCTCGGGCCGGAGTCGCAGGGTCGTCACCCGCGCGACCTTACCGTCCGATCGGTGTCCATCAGCGATGGTCGCTGAAATCGGCACGTCGGCGTCCCGCCTGGACGTCCACGTCGGCCGATCCCTTTCGGGCGTTGCAGGGGTGACGACCGTTGCGACGGGGTATGACTGAGCCATGAAGCCTGTGCGCTCCCTCGCCCGTGTCATGTTGAGCGGCATCTTCGTGGTCAGCGGCGCCCGTAACCTGCAGAACCCCGGCCGGCTGGCTGCTGCCGCGAAGCCGGTCACCGATCGGGCCGCCCCACTGCTCCAGAACCTGCATCCCCGGATCCCGACCGACACCGAGACGCTGATCCGAGCCAACTCGGCCGTCCAGGTCGTCGGCGGCCTGATGCTGGCCACCGGGAAGTTCGCCCGGCCCGCCGCCCTCGTCCTCGCCGGCACGCTGGTGCCGGTCACCGCTGCCGGTCATCCCTTCTGGAACAACGACGACCCGGGGGCGCGCAACAACAACCAGATCCACTTCCTGAAGAACCTCGGGCTCTTCGGCGGCCTGCTCCTCGCCGCCGCGGATACCGAGGGCAAGCCCGGGCTGCGCTGGCGAGCCGGTCACCGGATCAACCACTCGCGTCGCTCGATGCAGCGGGCGGTCCGGACCGCCCGCCGCGAGGCGAAGATCGCCGTCCGATCGGCGGCCACCGCCCGCCGACTTCCGGGCTGACCTGCATCAATACGGCCACCACCCCCCGCAAGGCCATTAATCACCTGAACCGTCCGACACCCGTTAACGCGGTGGAAATGTCAAAAACATGTGTGGGATCGGACACGGTCGCATAACGCGGGAGGCAGCAACGTGAGGCGCCGTTCTAGGCTCCGTGCGGGACCTGGACGGGTAGGACGAGCTTGGTACGGGGGTGGCCACGCCATGCCGGCGACCGTCGGTAGACGGATGGACCGCCTCGCTCCAGTCCACCGCGGAACGCGTGGGATCGATCGCAGGACAGTCGTACGGACCGGCATCGTGGCCGCCGTCGCCTACGCCGCATGGCTCGCCATCGGCGCGTTCGGGCGGCCGTACAACTTCTTCGACATGAAGATCTACCACGGTGCCGTGGTGTGGTGGGCGAGCGGCCACGAGCTGTACGACTTCATCGCACCCTCGACCACCCTGGGCTTCACCTACCCGCCCTTCGCCGGGCTGGTCATGCTGCCGATGTCCTGGCTGCCGGTCGACGCCGCCGGCCTGCTCAACGCCCTGGCCAGCATCGCCGCGCTCGCCGTCGTGCTGGCCGCGCTGCTGCGCCCGATCGTCGACCGGCTCGGCTGGCCGCTCTGGTTCACCGTCGGCATCGCCACGCCGATGGCCCTCGCCATCGAGCCGTCCCGGGAGACGCTCGGCTACGGCCAGGTCAACCTGCTGCTCTTCGCGCTGATCATGGCGGACCTGATCGGGCTGCGGTGGCGGGCCAAGCGCGGCACCCACCACGACACCGCCGACTCGGCGCTGGCCCGCTTCGTCTACAGCGGCATCTGGGCCGGAGTCGGCATCGGCCTGGCCACCGCGGTCAAGCTGACCCCGGCGCTGTTCGTCGCGTATCTGATGATCACCCGGCAGTGGCGGGCGGCGATGACCGCGATCGGCACCACCATCGCCGTGACCCTCGGGACGTTCGCGCTGGTCGGGGAGGAGTCGCGGACCTACTTCAGCACCGTGCTCTGGCAGACCGAGCGGGTCGGCGCGGCGGACATGACCGCCAACCAGTCGCTCGCCGGCCTGCTGGCCCGGCTCTATGACTCGATCGAGACTCCCGGCCTGCTCTGGCTGGCCTTCTCGGTGCTGATGCTGGCGCTGGGCCTGTCCCGAGCCGCCAGCGCCCGTGCCGACGGCGACGAGCTGACCGCGTTCACCCTGGTCGGGCTGACCGCCAACGTGATCAGCCCGATCTCCTGGTCACACCACCTGGTCTTCGTGATCCCGGCGATCATCGTGCTGGCCGACGCCGCGGTACGCCGGCGCGAGGCCAGCCGCGGGCTGCTGCCCCGGGTCACCGGGACGCCCGCCACCAGCGGGGTGCCGCCGCTGCGCCCGCCGATCTGGTACCCGACGCTCACCGGCGTGCGGCACGGGGTCGGCGCGCTCACGCTCTACCTGCTCTTCCTGATCTCGCCGATCTGGCCGTACGAGCACCAACTCCCCGAGGTTTCGCACTACCAGGACGGCCTGTTCGGCGCGCTGATGGAGAACTCCCTGGCGATCGCCCTGATCGCGCTGGTCGCGGCGCTGCCCTGGCGGCCCGGCGCCGAGCCGGCGTTCTACCACGACCGGCTGGTACGCACCGCCCAGCTCACCGCCCGCCGCTGACGGTCCACCCGCGACCGACGGCGGTCGGTCAGGGGCAGTTCACCCACTCCTCGGTGCCGTCGGCGAAGACCTGCCGCTTCCAGATCGGCAGTCGCGCCTTCACCTCGTCGACCAGCCGGGCACAGGCCGCGAAGGCGGCGGCCCGGTGCGCGGTGCTGACCGCCGCGACCAGGGCGACGTCGCCGATCTCCAGCCGGCCGATCCGGTGCGACACGGCCACCGCGTACACCTCCGGGTCGGCGGCGATCTCGGCGGCCACCGCGCGGAGCACGTCCTCGGCGGTCGGATGACCCTCGTACTCCAGCAGGGTCACCGTCCGGCCGTGGTCGTGGTCGCGGACGACCCCCTGGAACGAGACCACCGCGCCGGCCCGCGGGTCGGCGACCGCCGCCTCGTGCGCGGCCAGGTCGAGCGGCTGGTCGGTCACCGCGCCGACGATGACCCCCTGCACCGGGCTCACTGTTCCTCCTTCGTTCGCGACTGCGGGGCTCGCAACCCCGGCTCAAGCGCGCATTCCGGCTCGGCCGCGTCCCACGCGAGCCGCCCCGGCCGGCGCGTCCTCGCGCTCACCAAGCCCGCTCCCCAGGAACCAGCGGCAGCGGCACGATCGGCACCCGGTCCCCGACCGCGCCGGTGGTACCCGGCCGGATCACCGCGAAGCCGTCCGCTCCGGCCAGGCCGCGCAGCATCGCCGAGCCGACGTGGCGCAGCGGGTGGGCGGTGCCGGCGACCCGGTCCCACCGGACCAGGGCGAGGTGGGTGTAGTCGCCCCGGCCGGGGATCGGCTCGGCCAGGGTGACCTCCGGCAGCACCGGCATCGGCCGGCCCTGAAGGCCGGCGAGCAGGGGCGCGACCAGCGAGACCAGCGCGACGACGGCCGACTGGGGGTTGCCCGGGAGGCCGGCCACGAACCGGACCCGGCCATCGTCGTCCACCAGCCGGGCCAGCAGCATCGGGAAGCCCGGGCGGACCGCGACGGTGTTGACCACGTAGTCCGCGCCGAGGGCGGCCAGCGTGGGGTGCAGGTGGTCGACCGGGCCGTGCATGGTGCCGCCGGTGGTGCAGACCAGGTCGGCGGTGGCGAGCGCGCCGCGCAGGGCGGCCACGTGGGCGGGCAGGGTGTCGGCCACCGGGCCGACCACGTCGGCCGGGCGCACCTGGCAGCCGTATCGGCGCAGCCAGGCCGGCACCGCCGGGCCGAGGGCGTCGCGGACCCGGCCGGCACCCGGCGGGCCAGCGGTCAGCAGCTCGTCGCCGAAGACCAGCAGCGCGGCCCGGGGCGGCCGGTGGACCCGCAGCGTGTCGTGGCCGCAGGAGGCGGCCAGGCCGATCAGCGCCGGGTCGACCGGGGTGCCGGCGGGCAGCAGTTCCTCCCCGGCGCACGCCTCCTCGCCGGGCTGCCGCCACTCCGGGCTCGGGCGCGGCCTGCCGTCGACCCGACCGTCGGCGGTCCGGGTCGACTCCTCGACCCGCAGGACCGCGGTGGTGCCCTCCGGGACCATCGCGCCGGTGGCGATCTCCACCGTGGTGCCGTCGGTGGTCAGCGGGGACGCGGTGTGCCCGGCGAGCACCCGCCCCACCACCTGCCACGGGCCGTCCCCGCGCACCGCCCACCCGTCCACGCTGGAGGTGGGGAACGCCGGCAGATCGGTACGCGTGGTCAGCGGCTCGGCGAGGGTGTGCCCGTCGGCGTCGGCGAGCGCCCGGTCGACTGCGGGAAGCGCGGCGGCGCGGCCCACGGCGTACACCCGGGAGCGGGCCTCCTCCCACCCGGCCGGCGGCGGCGCGGCGACCTGCGCCGCGGCGGCTGCGGTTTCCGTGCTCATCCGGCGAGCCTATCGCCCGTGCGTGGTCAGTGGTCGCCGCCGCGGAGCTGGTCGACCGCGTGGCGCAGGATCGGCCCGAGCACGGCCAGCCCGTCCTTCGCCCCGCCCCGCGACCCCGGCAGGTTGACCACCAGCGTGCGGCCGGCCACGCCGGCCAGCCCCCGGGACAGGGCGGCGGTGGGGACGGTGTCGCGGCTGTACGCCCGGATCGCCTCGGCGATGCCGGGGATCTCGTAGTCGAGCAGCGCGCGGGTCACGTCGGGCGTCCGGTCGGTCGGGGTGATGCCCGTGCCGCCGCTGGTCAGCACCACGTCGACACCGTCGTCGCGGGCCGCCCGCAGCGCCCCGCCGACCGGCTCGCCGTCCGGCACCACCACCGGCTCGTCGACCTCGCAGCCCAAGGCCCGCAGGCCGGCCACGAGAAGAGGGCCGCTGGTGTCCTCGTACACCCCCGCGGCCGCCCGGTTGGATGCGACGATGACCCGGGCCCGGATCACGGCCGGTCCTCCGGCCGGACCCACTCGCCCGTCTTGCCGCCCTCCTTGCGGAGCACGCGGACCGCGTCCACCGAGGCGGCCGGATCGACCGCCTTGACCATGTCCACCAGGGCGAGCCCGGCGACGGCCACCGCGGTGAGCGCCTCCATCTCGACGCCCGTCCGGTCGGCGGTCTTCGCAGTCGCGGTGATCTCCACGGTGTCGGTGGTGAGCCGCAGGTCGACGGTGACGCCGTGCAGGGCGATCGGATGGCAGAGCGGGATCAGGTCGGGGGTGCGCTTGGCCCCCATGATCCCGGCGAGCCGCCCGACCGCGAGCGCGTCGCCCTTGGGCAGGCCGTCGCGGCGCAGCAGCTCCACCACCTCGACCGTGGTGCGCAGCCGGCCGGCGGCGACCGCGAGCCGCCCGGAGACCGGCTTGGCGGAGACGTCGACCATCCGGGCCGCGCCGGCCGGGTCGACGTGGGTGAGCTGCGCGGGATCGGTCACGGCCGCGAGCCTAACCCCCGCGTATGACGTGCGGGCGGCTCCGGTCGGCAGGCCACAGCTCGTCGACCATTTCGTCGACCGTCACCAACTGGCCGAACTCGACGACGAGCAGGCGAACACGAAATGTTGTTCGGGTGTACCGAGGGGTATTTTTCGGTAACCCATTTGAGATGATCACCGGAGCAGAGCTTACCGATCGCAATCGAACCC
This sequence comes from Micromonospora sp. NPDC005806, assembly GCF_042871425.1. Lineage (NCBI taxonomy): Bacteria > Bacillati > Actinomycetota > Actinomycetes > Micromonosporales > Micromonosporaceae > Micromonospora > Micromonospora sp. NPDC005806. Next base: position 96,607 of record NZ_JBIAIL010000005.1, read on the forward strand.
TTACCCCCGTCGCCCAGTGCTGGCCGACCGATCGCGACTCGCTGGGCAACCTCCACCGAAACGATTGCGCAAAGGACCATCCTGCGGATGAGTCAAGGCACCTGGGTCGTCACACTGAGGAGGGGCGGCCCGCCCTGCGGAACCGGTGGCGAGCCCTTGCCGTGAATTCCGGCGCGCTGCGCGCAGGTGCGATGGACAGAGCGTCACAAATCCCCTTAAGGTTGGCTAATGTTGCGCAATACGACATTCGACTGACCTATTTTCCCATCGCCCTCCATAAGATCCCCCTAACTGCTTGGTAGTAGTCGCTCCGATCGATTCGGAGCTCGACCTGGGGGAGAACGCCATGCGTGGCAGCGAATGGATGTGAGAAGCCAACGGCCTATCCCGACCGGCCGGCACGTTGCGCTACGGTGCGAGCAGCACCGGGTGATGTCGGGAGCGCCATGGACAGTGCACGACGACGCGGCCATGAGGCCGACAGGACTCTGAGGATCCTGGTCGGCCTCATCGTCGTTCTGGCGCTCGCCGCCTGCGCGATCGCGTTGACCTCCGCGCCGAGGCCCGCGGGCCATTCGGTCCGCGACTTCGCCACGATCGCCACGCTCACTTCCATGGTCGCAGTGGCCACCCTGGTCAAGGCCAGGATCCGGATCAGGTCCACGACCCACTCGATCACCTGGAACGAAACAGCCATCCTCATCGGAGCTGCTGTCGCGCCGCTTTCCTGGGTGGTCCTCTCCACCGCCGCCGGTGTGGCGGTCGCCTTCGCCATCCTCCGGCTCTCCGCCATCAAGACGGCGTTCAGCGTCGGCAAGAACACCCTGGTCGCTGCGGGCGCCGGGCTCACCCTGGTCACCCTTCAAGGTCGGTGGGACTCCGGCGGGCCGCTGGCGCTGCTGGGCCCGGTCGCCGCGGCCTATCTCGTGGCCACGGTCCTCGACGAGGTGCTGGCGATTCCGGTCATCGCGCTCGCCTCCGGCACGCGGATTCGCCAGCAGTTCCGCGCGAACTGGGATCTCCGTGCGGTGGGCTTCGTGGTGCGGTTCGTCGTGACCGTCTGCACCCTGCTCATCCTCCGGGCCGAGCCGCGACTGCTGCTCGCCGTGCCGCCGCTGGTGCTCAGCCTGCACCTGGCGTACTCCACCCGGATCCGCACCCGCACCGAGCAGCAGGCCTGGCAGCGGCTCGCCCGGACCACCGACGCGCTCAACGTCGTCGACCTCGACCAGGTGCTCACCACCGCCGTCACGCAGGCCGCCGAGCTCTTCTCCGCCGACGAGGTCGAGATCGAGCTGCGCGACGGACGGCGCACGGTCCGCGGTGGCACCGGCGGCATCGCGTACGACGGCGAGGCCCCGGAGGCCAGCCGGGTGGCCGGCACCGTCGTCCCGGTCGCCCTGGAGGGGCACGACCACCTGGTCGACCTCGGCGTACTCCGGCTCCGCTTCGCCGGCCCGGTCGAGCTGTCCGAGCGGGAGCGGTACACCCTGCGTACCTTCGCCTCGGCGCTGTGCACCGCGGTCCGCAACGCCCAGGCGTACGCCGAGCTGGCCCGGATCGCCGAGGAGCACGCGTACGCGGCCACCCACGACGCCCTCACCGGGCTCTCCAACCGCCGGCACCTGCTGGACGAGGGCACCGAGCAGCTCACCAACCGGCACGCCGACGGCGTCACCGCCCTGGTGCTGATCGACCTCAACCACTTCAAGGAGGTCAACGACACGCTCGGGCACGGCGCCGGCGACCGGGTGCTCATGCAGGTGGCCGACCGGCTGCGGGCGGCGACCCGCCCGGGTGACCTGGTGGCCCGGCTCGGCGGCGACGAGTTCGCCGTCCTGCTACGCGGGCTGCCCGCCCCGGCGATCGCGGCGCACCGGGCCGAATCGCTGCTGGGCGCGCTGCACGAGCCGCTCGACCTGGACGGCATGCGGATCAGCGTGGAGGCCAGCGGCGGCATCGCCGTGGCCCCCGCCAGTGGCGGCATGCCCGAGCTGCTCCGCCGCGCGGACGTCGCGATGTACCAGGCCAAGCGGGCCGGCCAGCGGATCTCCACGTACGCCCCGACCCGCGACACGGCCGACCTGGGCCGGCTCACTCTCGGCGGCGAGCTGCCCCGCGCGGTCGCCGACCACGAGTTCACCGTCACCTTCCAGCCGATCGTGGACCTGGCCAGCGGCGCGGCCATCGGCGCGGAGGCGCTGGCCCGCTGGCACCATCCGACCCACGGCGTGATCGACCCGCTGCGCTTCCTGGAGGCGGTGGAACGCTCCGGGCTGCTGCCCGCGTTCGCCGAAGCGATCCTCGACCAGGCGCTCATCGCGGCCGGCACCTGGCGGACCGCCGGGTTCGACCTGCCGGTCTCGGTGAACGTGTCGCCGCGCAGCCTGCTCGACCCCCGTTTCCCCGGGGCGGTCCTGGCCCGGCTGCGGGCCCACGACCTGCCGCCGGACCGCCTGGTGCTGGAGCTGACCGAAACCCTGACGCTCAGTCAGCTCGACGTGGTCGACCAGGTGCTCGGCCGGCTCCGCGACTCCGGCGTACGGCTGGCCCTCGACGACTTCGGCACCGGCTACTCGTCGCTCTCCCTGCTCTCCCGCATCCCGGTGCACGAGCTGAAGATCGACCGCAGCTTCGTCACCGCGATGGAGACCACGACCGAGGCGGCCGCGGTGATCCGCTCCACGCTGGACCTCGGCCGCAGCCTCGACCTGACCGTGGTGGCCGAGGGCGTGGAGAACGAGCCGCAGCGGCGGGCGCTGTGGGAGTTGGGCTGCGCCGCCGGGCAGGGCCACCTCTTCGCCCGGCCGCTGCCGGCCGGCGCGCTGCTCGCCGCCCTCCAACGGGGCGCGGGCGGCCGACCCGGCATCCTCGCACCCCCGCTGCACGACACCGGCGCGGTGATCCGCCTGCCCGGCCGCCGGACCGGTGGCCGGAGCCGGACCGTCGGCAGCCCGTCCGCCGGCCAGACCGCCGACGAGCCCCGCCGGCGCTGAGCCCGGCCCCGCCCCACGGCCGGGAGCCTCGCCAGGTCGCGGACGGCCGGGGAGCGACAACGAGCGGAAGACGGTCGCCGGGGCGCCGTCTGCCAGACTGGCCGGCGTGACCGCCGCGCCCGACCGGACCGCCCCCGCCCCCCCGCGCTGGCAGGCGGTCGACTCCGCAGCCGGCGGGCTCGCCCTCGACCTGGGCCTCTACGCCGTCTCCGCGGTGTTCGCCGGCATCACCGCCGCCACCTCGACCCTGCTGCCGCACCGTGCCTGGGGCGCGCTCGCCACCTTCGGGTACGCGCTCGCGACGCTCGCCGCGACCGGCCAACTCCTCGCCCGACGCCGGCACGCCGGCACCTTCCTCGCCGGGCTGCCCGCCCGCTGGGCGGTCACCGGCTTCGCCTGGGCCACCACCGCACTGCTGCCGGTCGCCGCGCAGAGCATCCAGCGGGCGGCGGGGCGCACCGACCGGGCGCAGGAGGAGGTGGTCGTCATCGAGCACGCCGGCGCGCGGCTCGCCGACCACGGCACGCCCTACCTGGGGCACGACGCGATCGCCGCGCTGCCGCCGGCGGAGCAGCTGCTCGGCTACACGCCGTACCAGCCGGGGATGGCGCTGTTCGGACTGCCCCGGGCCGCCGTCGACGCCTGGTGGACCGACGCGCGGGTCTGGTTCGCCCTGGTCACCGCCGTGGCGCTGGCCGTCGCGGTGGTCACGCTGCGCGGCACCTCCGGCCCGGACGCCCCCGGTCGGGGCGGCGCCCTGCTCCGCGGCGTACAGGCGGCCACCGTGCTGCCGGTCTGCGCGCTCACCCTGGCCACCGGCGGCGACGACCTGCCCGTCCTCGCGCTCTGCCTGCTCGCGCTGACCCTCGCCGCCGCCGGCCGGCCGGGTCGGGCCGGCGTGGCGGTCGGGGTAGCCGGGGCGCTGAAGCTCTTCGCCTGGCCGGTGGCGCTCGTGCTGGTCTGCTGGGCCGCCACCCGCCGGGCCGGCGTCCGCACCGCGCTCGGCGCCCTCGGCCTGCCCGCCGTCGCGCTGCTCCCGGCCCTGCTGATCGACCGGGACGCCCTGGCGGAGAACGTACTGCGCTTCCCGCTCGGGCACGGGCTGGTGACCAGCCCCGCGCAGTCCCCCTTCCCCGGGCACCTGATCGCCGCCGCGCTGCCCGCCGGCCGGATCGTCGCCGCCGCGCTGCTGGTCGCGGTGGGGGTGGTGATCGCCGTCCGGCTTCTCCGCCGTCCGCCGCGCACCGCCGCCACGACCGCGCTGATCTGCGGGTACGGGCTGCTCGCGGCGATCCTGCTGATGCCCTCGACCCGGTTCGGCTACCTGCTCTACCCGCTCGCCCTGCTGGTCCTCGCCCCCGCGCTGGCGCTCGCCGAGCGCCGGCCGGAGGTCGCCGCCTGACCGCCATTCCGGCAACTCCGCGGCGCGCAGGGCCGGCAGGGCGTACACCTGAGGCATGACCACCTACCGCGACCGGGAAGAGGCGGGCCGGGTGCTCGCCGACCGGCTCACCGACCTCGCCGGACGGCCGGACGTCATCGTGCTCGGGCTGGTACGCGGCGGCGTACTCGTCGCTCGGGTGATCGCCGAGCGGCTCGGCGTGCCACTGGACGTGCTGGTGGTCCGCAAGCTCGGCGTGCCCTGGGCGCCGGAGGTGGCGTACGGGGCGCTCGGACCCGATGGGGTGCAGGTGCTCAACGAGATGGTCGCCGACCGGTTCAGCGAGGCCGACCGGGCCGAGGTGCGGCAACGGGAGCAGGCCGAACTGGAGCGCCGGGAGAGCCGCTACCGGGCCGGCCGCCCGCAGCTCGACCTGACCGGGAAGACCGCCGTCATCGCCGACGACGGACTGGCCACCGGGGCCACCGCGCGCGCCGCCGTGCAGGTGGCCCGCCACCTGGGCGCCGCCCGGGTGGTCGTCGCCGTGCCGGTCGGCTCCGACCAGGCGTACGAGATGCTCGCCGCCGAGGCCGACCAGGTGGTCATCGTCGAGACCCCGCCGGACTTCGCCGCGGTGGGCGCCTACTACGACGACTTCCATGAGGTCTCCGACGACGAGGTGACGGAAGCGCTCACCGCCACCGCGTGACTCCACCGGGTACCGTCGGTCCCATGCAGCTCACCTGTCCCAAGTGTCACGGAGACATGCGCCAGTACGAGCGCAGCGGAGTGATCATCGACCAGTGCGGCGAGTGCCGCGGCATCTTCCTCGACCGCGGCGAGCTCGAGAAGCTGTTCGAGGCCGAGGCGAACTGGAACCGGCAGCACGGTGCCCCGCAGGCGGCCCCGGCAGCCGGCGGCTACACCCCGCCTCCGCCCCCGCCGCCAGGCGCCGCACCGCAGCAGCCCGGGTACGGCGCCGTCCCGCCGCCCCCTCCGCCACCGCCCGGCCACGGCTACGCCCAGCCGGCCTACGGCCACGGCGGCGGCCACTACGGCTACCACGGCCACTACCGGCGCAAGAAGCACCACGGCGGCTTCCTCGGCGAACTCTTCGACTGAGCGCCCCTTTCCGGCCGGGCCGGCACCGCCGGTCCGGCCGCTGTGCCGGCCCGGTGCGGTCGTGGCAGGCTGCTCCTCATGACCGCGATCCGGCAGCACGACGCGCTGGCCCAGGCGTACGACGGGATCACCGCCGTCGTCGCCGGGCTCGACGACGCCGCCCTGCAACGGCCGACCCGGTGCCGCGGCTGGCTCATCGCCGACCTGCTGTTCCATGTCCTCTGCGACGCCCAGCGGGCTCTGGTCGCACTGGCCAGCCCGGCCGCCGGCCCGGCCGACGTGGACGACGTCAGTTACTGGCGTGCGTTCACCCCCGGCGGCAACGACGAGGCCAGCCTGAAACACGCCTGGTGGGCCCGCCGGTCGGCTGCCGCGTTCGAGCGGCCCAGCGGCGTCGTCCGGCTCTGGACGGACACCGCCCCCGCCGCCGCCCGGGCGGCCGCCGCCGACCCCGACGGGTACGTCACCACCCAGCGGCACGTGCTGCGCGTACCGGACTTCCTCGCCACCCTGACCACCGAGGCGGTCATCCACCACCTCGACCTGGTGGTCGACCTGCCCGACGCCGCGCGCCCCGCCGCGGCGCCCACCCGGGTCGCGGTGGCCACCGTGGACGTCCTGCTCAGCGACGAGGCCGTCCGCCCGACCGGCTGGGACGACCGGGAATACCTGCTCAAGGCCACCGGCCGGCTGCCGCTCACCGACCGTGACCGGCGGGAGTTGGGCGAGGCCGCCGGCTGGTTCCCGCTGCTCGGTTAGGGACCAGCGGACGGGTCAGACGATGGCCATGTCGACGAATCGGGAGAGATGCAACTGTGCAGCGACAGTAATGGTGTCCGTGGGCCCATTTCTGTGTTTGGCAACAATCAGATCCGCCTCTCCCGCCCGCGGCGACTCCTTGTCGTAGTAGTCGTCGCGGTGGAGAAGGATGACAACATCTGCATCCTGCTCAATTGATCCCGACTCCCGCAGATCGGACAACTGCGGTCGCTTGTCGGTGCGCTGCTCCGGGCCACGGTTCAGCTGACTCACCGCGATCACCGGGCACTCGACCTCCTTGGCCAGCAGCTTGAGGCCACGGGAGAGGTCGGCGACCTCCTGCTGCCGGCTCTCGGTGCGTTTCGGCGACGTCATCAGCTGGAGGTAGTCGACCACGATCAGCTTCAGGTCGTGCTTCTGCTTGAGCCGCCGCGCCTTGGCCCGGATCTCCATCAGGTTCATGCTCGGCGTGTCGTCGACGAACAGCGGTGCCTCGCTGATCTCACCCATGCAGCGGGCCAGCTTGGTCCAGTCGTCGTCGGAGAGCTGACCACTGCGCAGCACGTGCAGCGGTACGCGGGCCTCGGCCGAGAGAAGTCGCATGACGATCTCGACCTTGCTCATTTCCAGCGAGAAGATCGCCGACGCCTGGTTGGCGCGGATAGCCGCATTTCGAGCGAAGTCCATGCTTGCGGTGCTGTTGTGCGTCGGGATCATCGACCGCCCCGCCAAATACAGGTGGTCGTCGTTGTCGACGGTCACGCAGCGAACGGGGACGCTCGGCACCGGCCGCACGTCGACGATGAACCGGCTGTCAGTCCGGGCGCTGCTGTCGCTGCGACGTCGGCTTCGGTGAGCCTCACGTTTGCGCGCCAGGCAGAACACGTCATGGTTCGTGGTGAAGTTCAGGTTGTACGCGGTTGCCGAGTCCGGGCTGCGTCCCTGGACCGTCCTACGGGAGACTGAACACCGATAGCCGAGGCTGACGATCAGTTCGTAAACACCCTCCGCAAGTTTGGGCGAGGTGGTGGTGAACTGAACGTTGCCCGTGCCCGTGACGGTTCCGTCAGTGTCCAGCAGCCCCGCCAGCAAGGCCCGCCGCTGCTCCTCGGATGCACGCAGGTACAGCCCCGGAACGTGCTTAGAACCCAGGACCCCAGCCTCGCGCAGAGCGTGCACCAGTGATGCCGGGCGGTTTCCGCACACCGCGCACCCACCTCGGCTCCTGCCGCACATCACGCAACTCTTGGGCCGAATCGAGAAGAGCGTCGACACGGCAGACGACTGCCTGACCTCGAACCCGTCCTCCTCGATCCGGGCGAGGATGCCTTGGTCGACGCTGGTGATTCGGGAGCCGGCGCTGTGGCCGTCGCCTAGCCAGGCGCCAAGCGTGTACGGCGGCACCGGAAGGTCCCGCTCTGGTAGCTGAAGGGCCGCGCAGTTTTCCACCGCGTGGTTCAGCCGGCGGTCGGCCGTTTCGGTGCGCAGTGTGGCGGCGATCTGCGCGGTGGTCATCACGCCGTCGTGATCTGCTCGGGCACCGGAGTTGACGTGCCGCTCGGCCCGTTCGCGGAGGCCGGCCAGGAGCGCCCCGGCCGGGTAGCCGGGAGCGCTCCAGTTCCGCACCTTGCCGGCCCGGGTCACCGGGCGGCTCACCCGACCGTTGGCACCCATTTGGTGCGCGACGGTGTGCAGCACGTTCCGGAACTCGGGACCGACCTGTTCGAGGGTCTGCGCGAGCGTCACCAGCCGGTGCGGCGCCGCGCCGGCCATCGCCTCAACCGCACGCACCCTGGCCAGCGACTCCTCCGACCAGTAGTGGCGCAGGCGCGCCTCCGGCTGCCGGCGGCTGGCCCGGGTGGTCGTCTTCCAGAGGTGCTCGGCGTCGGCCACGATCACCGAGCCGTCCGAGAACTCGACCTCGTAGCAGGGACGGTCGTGCATCACGTCGAAGGCGGCGGTAATGGTGGTCGGCGTGCCATCCGCCGCAACCAGCTTGTCCCCGACCGCCACCTCACCCATGGTCGTCCAGCCGTCCGGGGTCGGCAGCGGCGTGTCAAGCGCCAAGGCCTTTCCGAGACCCGGCCTGCCCGCCACGATGATGAGCTGACCCGGGTGCAGGCCGTTCAACAGCCGGTCGAGGTCGCTGAAGCCGGTCGGCACACCGGTCATCACGCCGCCCTGGGCGCCCACGGCCTCGATCTCGTCGAGCGTCGGCTGCAGCATGTCGGCCAGCACGGCGAAGTCCTCGCTGACCCGCTTCTCGGTCACCTCGTAGACGGCCTGCTGGGCGAGGTCCACGACGTCGTCGACGTCCCGGCTCCCCCCCTGGCCGGTGCCGTATCCGAGCTGGACGATCCTCGTGCCGGCCTCGACCAGCCGGCGCAGCACCGCGCGCTCGCCGACGATGCGGGCATAGTAGGCGGCGTTGGCGGCGGTCGGCACGCTGGCGATCAGCGTGTGCAGGTAGGGCGCGCCACCGATCCGGGCCAGGTCGCCGGAGTCGGCCAGCGCCGCCGCGACGGTGATCGGATCAGCGGGCTCACCGCGGCCGTAGATGTCGAGGATCGCGTCGAAGATGGTGGCGTGCACCGGTCGGTAGAAGTCGTTGGACTTGAGGATCTCGACGACGTCGGCGATGGCGTCCTTGGAGAGCAGCATGCCGCCGAGGACGCACTGCTCGGCGGCCACGTCCTGGGGCGGAGTCTTCTCGAACGGCGCGTCGCGCTGCGCCGGCGCGGGCGACTGCCCGCCGGCTCGCTCCGCCCGCGTGTCGTCGGTGACCGACACGAGTCCCCCCTCGCTGCGTCGGATCCAGTCCAGCTATACCGCCAGGGTCTGACAGCTCCGACGACCCTCCGGTCGATCGGGGGCCATCGCCCGGACGGTCGGGGCACCACGATACGGAACCCGAGGTCAACCCCTCAACAATGCCGGTGGACGAGCCTCGGGACAACCTGTGGACGCCGGGGGAAGGAATGTGCGCAGCGTGTGCACAGGATGTGGACAAGCGATGGTGAATTCCGTTCCGAATCGCTCTGACCTGCGGTTATGTAATCCCCACCCTGTGGACGACAGATTTCGGGTGGAGCTTGAAACCCGATCGTCCCGTACTATCTCTGCGAACGGCTACACCTGGACAGCGGATTGCACTTTCGGTTGAGAAGGGTCACGCTCCGGCCGTGAGATACCGGGACTGGGGAAGCGGGGAGGACAGCCCGCGCGAGCGCCAGCCGATCGCCCCGCGGGACGATCCCGCCGAGCCGCTCCCGGTCGACGCGTACGACTCCGGCCGTTGCCGCACCCCGAGCCGGCGGTGGTCCACCGAAGCCGGCGAGGACGAGCCCGTCGACGCATACCTTCCCCGGTGGGCGGTGGAGTCGGGTGTCCGCCGGGCGGATGGCGGGGGTCGGCACGCCGCCCCCGACGATGACGAGGTCGAGCCGCCGTATTCGGGCGGCGGCTGGCGGGCCGGCACGGACAGCACGTGGCTCCGGGAGAGCGATCACCGCGAACTGCGGGCCGTCGGCGTCGGCCCGGCCGGCGAGCACACCGTCGAGTGGACCTTCGACACCCCTCAGGAGCAGGGGTACGTCGGGAGCCGGCGCGCCGAGTCCATCGAGGAGGAGCCGGTCTCCGGGCCGGCCCCGCGGAGCCGGCCGCGTCGCACGCAGACCCGCCGGCCGCAGGTCACCTGGTCGGGCCTCGCGGAGAGCCCGGCGTCGGGCGGGGAGGGCGACCGGTGGGACTCCGGCCGGACCAGCCGGCGCGACCGGCGGTCAGGGTCGGACTCCTGGTCCCGCCCGGAGGTGGACGACCCGTGGAGCCGGGGGTGGTCGGCCGGGCCGGACCCCGCGGAGCGGCCACCGGTCGACCCGTGGGACGCGTCGGGGGTGCACGCCTGGGACCGTGCCGTCACCGGCGACCGGTGGGACCAGCCGGACGGCACGGGCCGCTGGGACCGGACCGAGCACACCGGCGAATTCGGCCGGATCACGGACACCGGGCAATGGGACCGCTCCGCCGACACGGGCCAGTGGGACCGCTACACCGCCGCCGGCCAGTGGAGCCGGTACGCCGAGGTCGACCCGTGGGACCGGACGGTGCCGCCGGCGCCGGCCCGCGAGGGCTGGGCATCGGCGGAGCGGGCCGAAGGGTTCTGGTCCGGGACCCGGCTGGCCGGTGACGACCCGCGGTGGATGGAGACGCCACCGTCTGCGCCGCGTTCTCCCATGGCCGCCTACACCGCCCCGCGGCTGCGGACGGCGGGACCGGTGGGCGCCGGGCGGGACGGGGTGCCGACGTTGCGTCGGCAGATCGGGACGGTCGGCGGCGGGTCGTGGGCCCGCCGGCTGGAGGACGACCTGCTCGATCCCGATCCGGGCGGGCCGCTCCGGCCGCTGGTCTACACCGCCGCCTGCTACCTGGTGCCGGCGCTGCTGCTCTTCGTCGGGCTGCTGTTCCTCGACGGGCAGGCGCCGGCGGGCTGCGTCACCGACATCACCGGCGGCGGTTGCGACTCGCCGCGCGCGCACGCCTTCGCCTCGCTGATCGCCGGCGCGCCGCGGTTCGGGCTGGCGCTGGTCAGCAGCCTCGTCGTCGCGGTGGTGCTGCGCCGGGTCGGGACGACCTGGCGGTCGGCGACGGTGGCGCTGGCCGCGGCGGTGGTCGGCGGTGGCCTGTCCACCGTGATGGTCAGCGCGGTGACCGGCCAGCCGATCGGCTGAGCGACGCCGGCCGGGCCCGATGCCTGGACAAGTGGAAGGGCCCGCACCGGAGTCCGGTGCGGGCCCTTCCGTCGTGCTGTGGGTGTCAGCCCTTGACCACGGTCAGGTCGAACTTGGCGGTCACCTCGGGGTGCAGCTTGATGCTGACCGGGTAGGAGCCGAGCGACTTGATGTGGGCGGGCAGCTCCAGCCGACGGCGGTCGAGGGTCGGACCGCCGGCCGCCTTGACGGCGTCGACGATCTCGGCCGGGGTGACCGAGCCGAAGAGCCGGCCACCGTCGCCAGCGCGGGCCTTCAGGTTGACCTTCAGACCCTCGATCTGGGCCTTGACCTCGTTGGCGTGGCCGAGGTCGCGGATCTCCCGGGCCGCGCGGGCCCGCTTGATGACCGTGACCTGCTTCTCCGCGCCCTTGGTCCAGGCGATCGCGAAGCCCTGCGGCAGCAGGAAGTTACGGCCGTAGCCGTCCTTCACCTCGACGATGTCGCCCGGGGCACCGAGGCCGGACACCTCCTGAGTCAGGATGATCTTCATATCGGTGCCTCCTCTCAGCGGGTCGTGGCCGTGTACGGCAGGAGCGCCATCTCGCGGGCGTTCTTGACCGCACGGGCGATCTGCCGCTGCTGCTGCGAGGTCACGCCGGTCACCCGCCGAGCGCGGATCTTGCCGCGGTCGGAGATGAACTTGCGCAGCAGCGCGGTGTCCTTGTAGTCGATGTAGGTGATCCCGTCCTTGTCGAGCGGGTTCACCTTCTTCTTCGGCTTGCGAAGTGCCGCAGCCTTGGCCATTGCTCTTGCTCCTGGTTTGCGATCGCGGGCGCTCGGCGCCATTAGAACGGGGGCTCCTCGTCGAAGTTTCCGCCGCCCGAACCACCGCGCGAGGGAGCCGGCGCAGCCGAGGCCCAGGGGTCGTCGAAGTTGCCTCCGCCGCCGCCCTGGCCACCACCACCACCGAAGCCGCCACCGCCGCCCGAGCGGGACATCTTCTGCACCTTCGCCGTGGCGTAGCGCAGGGACGGGCCGATCTCGTCGACCTCCAGCTCGATGACGGTGCGCTTCTCACCCTCACGGGTCTCGTACGACCGCTGACGCAGCCGGCCGGACACGATCACCCGGGCGCCGCGCTGCAGCGACTCGGCGACGTTCTCGGCGGCCTGCCGCCAGACCGTGCACGAGAGGAACAGCGGCTCGCCGTCCTTCCACTCGCCGGACGCCTTGTCCATGAAACGGGGCGTCGAAGCGACCCGGAACTTGGCGACCGCCGCCCCGGAGGGGGTGAACCGCAACTCGGGGTCATCGGTCAGGTTGCCGATGACCGTGATGGTGGTGTCTCCTGCCATGACCATCTCCTCGCGCACTCATCGTTTCGCCCTCACAGGCTCTCAGAGCCCTCTGACAGCGTCGATGAGGCTTGATCCGGACGTGCCGGGTCAGATGCTCAGCGCATCTCCGGACGGATGACCTTGGTACGCAGCACCGACTCGTTGAGTCGCAGCTGACGGTCCAGCTCGGCCACCGCCTCCGGCGTCGCCTGGAGGTCGATGACGGCGTAGATGCCCTCGGCCTTCTTGCTGATCTCGAACGCGAGGCGCCGGCGGCCCCACACGTCGGTCTTCTCCACCGAGCCACCCGCGGTCCGGATCACGTTCAGGTACGTGTCGAGCGACGGGGCGACGGTGCGCTCCTCGAGGCTGGGGTCGAGGATCACCATGATCTCGTAATGACGCAAGACGTGCTCACCTCCTGTGGGCTAAGCGGCCACGGTCCTTCCGTGGCAGGAGGTCGTGCGTCGTGGCCCGTGCCCGGTGCGGGGGAACCCGGCCGGACGCGGACAACCGGACCAGGATACCCGGTCCGGACGATCATCACCGGGCCGGTCGGGTGGGGCACCCGGGCACGCGACAGGGGTCCGCCTCCGGCGTCGCGCGCCGGAGGTGGACCCCTGTCCACGGGGCCGCGGGGCGTCCCGTCCGCATTCCTTGGGTGGGACCTGGGGAGGAACGACCACACCGATGAGGTTGGATCGAGGACGCCCCGCGGAGCTTTATTGTGTTGTCACCTGGTCTGACCATACAACGGCTCTCGTCACCTGTTGGGGTAAATGGAGGAATTTGCCCGAACATCCTGCTGACCAGGTGTCCGATGTGACGAGTCGGATCCCGCCCCGTCGTGCCGGGCCGCACAACGGGGCGCCCCGTTGCCGGGGGTCTCCCCCCGCCCGGACACGCTGTGGACCGCACCCGGGCGAAGCGTCGACCATCGATCCCACCTCGGACAACGACCGCCGGGCCGCCCGGTGACGCCGGCCACCGCCGCAACCCGGGCGGACAACCTCCGGTCCCGACGCCGAAACCGGTCCACCGCGGTCACCCCGTGCGTCGGAGGCGCGACGTAGGCTGCCCTGCATGCGAATCGGAGCCCACGTCGATCCGACCGACCCGCTGGCCGAGGCGGCCGCCCGGGACGCCGAAGCCGTGCAGTTCTTCCTCTCCGATCCACAGGGATGGAAGGCCCCGAAGCCCCGGGAGGACGCGCAGCGGCTGCGCGACGCCGACGTCGACCTCTACGTCCACGCGCCGTACGTCATCAACGTGGCCACCCTCAACAACCGGATCCGCATTCCCAGCCGCAAACTGCTGCTCGGTCACGCCACCGCCGCGGCGGCCGTCGGGGCCAAGGGCCTGATCGTGCACGGCGGGCACGTCAACGCCGGCGACGACCTGGCCGTCGGCTTCGACAACTGGCGGAAGACCTTCGCGTACGCGGCGGACGCCGGCGGCTTCCCCCTCCCGGTCCTGATCGAGAACACCGCCGGCGGGGACAACGCCTGCGCCCGGCACCTCGACGCGCTGGCCCGGCTCTGGGACGCGCTCGGCGACTACGAGGTGGGCTTCTGCCTCGACACCTGCCACGCGTACGCCGGGGGCGAGGAGCTGCTTGGGCTGGTCGACCGGGTCAAGGCGATCACCGGTCGGATCGACCTGATCCACGCCAACAACTCCAAGGGCGCGTTCAACTCGGGGCAGGATCGGCACGACAACCTCACCGGGGGGACGATCGACCCGGAGCTGGTGGTGGCGGTGATCCGGGCGGCCGGCGCGCCGGTCATCGTGGAGACTCCCGGCGGGGTCGAGGGCCAGGCCGCCGACATCGCCTTTCTGCGCGGTCAGCTGGGTGCGGCGGCATGACCACCGAGCAGTCCGACGCCACCGACGGCGGCCGGGTCACGCCGTCCGCCGGCAGCGAACCCGGACCGGTCACCGGCCGCCCCGACCGGGCCGGCCCCGGACCGGATCCCGCCGGCTCGACGCCGACCGACCGACCGGACGCGGCCGCCGCTGAGGCCGACCCGACCGGGACCGGCGGGCAGGCCGGCGTCGCCGAACCAGGCGGGAAGGTCGGCGCGGCCGAGCCCGGCGGGACGGGGGCCGCGGAGGGGGTCGACAGGGAGGCCGGCCCGGGCGCGCCCGTCGGAAAGGCGGCCGCGGAGGAGGCCGACGCGAGCCGTACCGCGAAGCCGGGCGCCAGCCCCGCGGAGACCACCGCCGCCCCCTCCGCGAAGGCCGACGACAAGGACGCGCCCGCCGCGGATACGAAGCCGGACGACCCGTTCACCGCGTTCGGCCCCGCCCCGGACCCGATGCTCACCCGTCCCCGCCGGGCGGTCCGCGCGATGGGCCGGTTGCTGGTCCACGAGTGGACGCTGGCCACCGTTGCCTCGCTGGCACTGGCCGTCCTGATGACCTGGCCCACCCTGCGCTACCCCGGCTACACGCTGCCGCAGGATTACTGGGACCCGAGCCTCCAGTCGTGGCAGCTGGCCTGGTCGGGGCACATCCTGCTGACCGACCCGGCCCAGCTCTGGAACTCCAACACCTTCTTCCCCGACCGGTGGAGCTTCGCCTTCTCCGACACCCTGCTCGGGTACGCCCCGGCCGGCATGATCGGTCACGGCCCCGAGGCCGCCATCCTGCGCTACAACATCATGTTCGTGCTGGCGCACGCGCTCGCCACGCTCGGGGCGTACGCGCTGGCGCGGCAGCTCGGCGCGGGGCGGATCGGGGCCGCGGTGGCCGGGGCGAGCTACACGTACGCCCCCTGGCTGCTGGCTCAGGCCGGGCACCTGCACATCCTCTCCAACGGCGGCATCCCGCTGGCGCTGGCGATGCTCGCCCGGGGCCACGGCTGGTCCCTGCGGTACGGCTACCGACCCCGGCGCCGCCACGCCGGCTGGGCGTTCGCGGGCTGGCTGGTGGCGGCGTGGCAGCTCAGTCTCGGCTTCGGCATCGGGCTGCCGTTCGCGTACCTGGTGGCCGGCATCGTGCTGGTGTCGGCGCTGGTCTGGTTCGCCCGGCGCTGGGTGGTCCGGCCGGTCAAGCGCCCGTTCGGGCGCCGGCTGCTCCTCGCCGACCTGCTCGGTGGCGTGCTCTTCGCCGCGGTGGGGGCGCTGCTGGCGGTGCCGTACTTCAAGGTGGCGGAGCTGCACCCGAACGCCGCCCGGACGCTCGGCGACATCAAGATCTACTCGCCGCCGGCGAGCGGATTCTTCACCGCGCCGGCGGAGTCCCGGATCTGGGGCCCGCTGCACGAGGGCGCCCGGGCCGCGCTGCCGTGGCACCCCGAGATGACCCTGCTGCCGGGCTTCGTGCTCTACGCCCTGGCCGCCGGCGGGCTGTTCTTCTCGGTCTGGCGGGTCCGGCACCGGCTCTACCTGCTGGCCGGCGTGCTGGTCACGATGATCCTGGCGATGGGCACCCGGTTCTTCGGTGGCACCTTCACCTACGTCCCGCTCTTCGAGTACCTGCCGGGTTGGAACGGCCTGCGGACGCCGGGCCGGATGATGCTCTGGACGACCCTGCTGCTCGGCCTGCTGGCCGCCGGCGCGGCCACCGCGTTCTGCGCCCGGGTACGCGAGCTCGCCGCCGAGCGGGTCCCCCCGTGGCCCGGGCCGTGGCTGCGGCTGGCCACGATGCTGCCGCTGCTGCTGGTGATCGTGGAGGGTCTGAACGTCACGTCGCACCCGGTGGTGCCGCAGCAGCCGGTGGCGATGCGGACCGTGGACGGGCCGATGCTGGTGCTGCCGAGCAGCCAGAACCTGGACCAGCCGGTGATGGTCTGGTCGACCAGCCGGTTCCCGGACATGGTCAACGGCGGCAGCGGCTTCACCCCGGAGACTCAGGCCCAAGTCCGCGAGGTGGCCGTCGGTTTCCCCGACCAGGCCAGCGTCGACTACCTGCGCCAGCTCGGCGTGAAGAACGTGGTCGTGCTCCGCAACCAACTCGGCGGCACCCCGTGGGAGGGGATGCTGGAGCGGCCTTCGGACGGGTTGGGGGTGACCCGCGAGGAGGTGGGTGACGCGGTGGTCTTCCACCTTTGAGTGGGGGGTTGGCGGGCCGCCCCGAAGGTGCTGGACTCCAGGTCGGCTCGGATTAGCTGGGTCCTCCCTTGCGGGGTCAGGCGGTGACCGGTTCAGGTGAGTGGCCGCTGCTCGTGGTGCGATGGCGCCAGCGGCGGTACCAGGCGGCATCCTCGGTGCCGTCGAGGACGCCGCCGTCCGGGTCGTCGGCATAGATCGCGCGGACGGCGTCGTGCTCGGGGCGGAGGATGTCCCGGATCACGAAGCCGCAGAGCACCGCGACGGTGATCAAGCGGAGGCTGGCGGCGAGCACGAAGACGCCCTCGGGGAACACCGGCCGGCTGGTGGCCGCACCGAGCAGCTCGCCGTAGAAGGCGGCGAAGTAGCACACCTCGGCGAACTGCCAGGCCAGGAACGCTCCCCACCGGGGCCGGGCGAGCACGGCGAGCGGGAGCAGCCAGAGCACGAACTGCTGGGACCAGACCTTGCTGAAGATCAGGAAGGCGGCGACCACCAGGAAGGCGAGCTGCGCGAGCCGGGGGCGGCGCGGGGCGAACAACGCCAGCGCGGCCACCCCGAGGCAGGCCAGCCCGAAGAGGAGGTACGACACCCAGTTCAGGGTGGAGATGTGGGCGTTCAGCCATTCGAAGGGCCCGAGGTCACCGGGGGCCGACGGGCTGATCTTGCCGTCCAGGTACCGGCCGATGTACCAGAGCGTGCCCCAGTCGATGGGGCGGGTGGTGTTCAACTCGAAGAACCGTCCCCAGCTCTTCGGATAGAGAATCGCCACCGGCAGATTCACCACCACCACCGTCGCTGCGGCCGTGATGAGGGACAGGAGCGACAGGAGCACGGCCCAGACCCGGCCGGCGCGGACCGCGAGCACCAGGATCGGCCCGAGGATGAACAACGGCCACAGCTTCGCCGCGCCACCGAGCCCAATCAGCACCCCGGCCAGGGCGGCCAGCAGGGCACCGACCAGGTTGGGTCTCGAGCGTGCCCAGGCCAGCAGTCCGAGGGCGGTCAGCCCGACGGAGAGCAGGTCCCAGTTTACGGTGGCGGTGAGCAGTAGGGCGGGGGCGAGCGCGAACATCGCCGCGTCCCAGGGTCGTCGGCGCCGCAGGTTGAGGAGGACGGCGACGGTGACGACGGCGAGGGCGCTGAGCACCAGCGCGTTGAGGTTGTAGAACCACTGACCCTGGTTGATGCTCGGGTCGTCCACGCCGAGGGCGTGCACCGGCAGTCCGATCGCCCCCATGAAATAGCCGGTGAGCACCGGATACTCCACCGGGTGGTCGGCGTAGGGCACCTTGCCCTCGTTGAGCCCCTCGGCGTAGTAGAGCGCCAGCACGTCGGTGTAGCACATCCGCGTGTACTGCGAGTTGTTCTGCCAGGCGCCGTCCTGGCAGGGCGACTTCTGCACCCAGTGCAGGGCGAGCGTCAGGCAGGCCAGGGCCAGCACGATCCGCGCGGCCGTCCAGAACTGGCGCTCCCGACCCGCCGGCCGGTCCAGGGCCACCGCGTGGTCGCCCAGCGGGCCGCCGATCAGCCCGGAAGCCCCGCGGACAAAGCCGTCCGAGCGGGACGGGTGGTCGGTGGTCCGGGCGTCGTCGAAACCGGCCGTCGACTGGGTGCTCATGGAGAGGCATCCTGCCGTACGTCGGGGCCCGCGTCCCGTCCAGACGGCAGATTTCCGGTAGCCGGAGACGCCGACGGCGGCCGAGCCAGTGGCCCGGCCGCCGTCGGGTGGCGCTGCCGTCAGTACGTTCGCCGTGGTTCTGTGGTGGGCATGACGCCCCCGCCGCCGTTGCCGCCGCCGCCCGGCGGTGGCGGGAAGATCGGCCCGGGGTTGCCGCGGCCGTTGTTGCCGCCACCCGGGCAGAACAGGCCGAGCGGGTCGCAGCCGGGCTGCTCGGGCGGCGGGGGCGGGGCCTCGCCGTTGCCGGCGTTGTCGTCGCCGACGTGCGCGGCGGGCGGGAAGTCTGCCTTGTCCATGCCCTTGAGCGCGTCGTTCATGTAGCGCTGGAAGATGGCACCCGGCATCCGGGCGCCCATGATGTCCTGGCCGTCCTTGTTCTTGATCGCCAGACGTTTGCCCAGGTTGCCGACCCAGACGGCGGTGGCGAGCTGCGGCGTGTACCCGATCATCCAGGCGTCGCCGTTGTGGTTGCTGCCGTCGCCCAGCTCCCAGGTGCCGGTCTTCTCGGCCACCTTGCGGCCATCGTCGAGCGGGCGGTGCGACGACTTCGTCGGGTACTGCTCCAGCACGGAGCTGACGTCGGCGACGATTTGCGGATCGATGCGCTTCTGCGGCTTGAGCTTCTCGCCGCCGACCTTCTCCCACTTGCCGGTGGTGATGTTCTGCTTCTCCACCAGCTTCACAAAGTGCGCCTTGTTGTAGACACCACGGTTGGCGAAGGTGGCGACGCCGTTGGCGTGGTCCAGCACGGTGATCGGGTACTGGCCGTAGCCGACCACGTGGAAGAAGGGCGCCGGGGCCAGGTCCTTCGGGTCGGCCTTGGTCAGGTCGTACGCCCTGGCCGGGTTGGTGTCGGTCCGCCACATCGTGGTGACGCCGGCCTGCTTGGCCATGTCGACCACCTTGTCCGGGCCGATCTGCTCGGTGATGTAGTAGAACGGCACGTTCAGCGACTTCAGCGTCGAGACTTCAAGGGTGCAGGAGTCGCCGCAGGAGACCTTGTCGGCGCCGGCGTTGCTGACCTTGAACTTCATCCCCTCCGGGGTGAACGCCGAGCCCTTCCATCGCGACTTGATGGAGATGCCCGCCTTGAGGGCTGCGGCGAGGGTGTAGATCTTGAAGCTCGAACCCGGGGAGTGGCCGCCGCTGAGCACCCCGTTGTCCATGTTCTTGCCGGCGTAGTCGGTGCCGGTGCCGTTGTCACCGCCGTAGTACGCGCGCACCGCACCGGTCTCCGGGTCGATCGACACCACGGCGGCCATCAGGTTCTTCGGCTGGCCGTAGAGTTCGGAGCCCTTGGTGGCCCGCTGGGCCGCCTCGAGCGCCGCCTTCTGCATCTTGGTGTCGATGGTGGTGGTGATCCGGTAGCCGCCCCGGCTCAGCGCCTGCGAGCAGAGCGGCCGGTTCGGGGTGGCCGCGGCCTCGTCGTCGGTGCACAGGTTCATCTCGCGCATTTCCTGCGAGACATAGTTGATCACGTTGCCGTACGGCGTGTTGACGCCGAAGTCCGCCCCGTTGTTCTTCGAGGGCTTCTTGATCGTCTTGGGGTACTCGGTGGGGTGTGGCTGCTTGCCGGGTGCGTCGAGCCAGCCCTCGGTGATCATGCCCCTGATGACGTAGTTCCACCGCTCCAGGGCGGCCTCCGGGTTGATCGCCGGGTCGTAGCCCTTGTGCGTGGCGCTCGGCTCGGGCTGCTTGATCAGCGCGGCGAGCACCGCGGCCTCCGCCACGGTCAGCTTGCTGGTGGTCTTGCCGAAGTACGTCTGCGCCGCCGCCTCGATGCCGTACGCGCCCCGCCCGAAGTAGATGACGTTCAGGTAGTGCTGCATGATCGTCGGCTTGTCGTACTTGTCGTTCAGCTTGGAGGCGAGGATCGCCTCCTTCACCTTGCGGCCGTACGTGTCCTGGTTGAGGTTGTCGAACGCGTTGCGCGCGTACTGCTGGGTGATGGTCGAGGCACCCTGCTTGTCGCCGCCGGTGAAGTTGTTCCAGGCAGCGCGGGCGATGCCCTTGTAGTCCACACCGGAGTGCCGGTAGAAGTTCCGATCCTCCGCCGCGGCGACCGCGTCCTGCACGTACTGCGGGATGTCCTTGATGGTGATCAGCTGGCGGTTCTGGTCGCCGACCTTGGCGATCGCGGTCTTGCCGTCCTTGGCGTAGATCGTCGTGGACAGCGGCGGGATGGTGTCCTCGGGGAGGACGACCTTGGTCGAGTACCAGGTGAAGCCGACCACGCCGATGCCGGCGAGCATGATGAAGACGGCGAAGCCGGCGATCAGCATGTTGATCTGGCGGCGCTTCCGCGCCCGGGCCGCCGCGTTCGGGTCGTCACCGCGACCGCCGCGACCACCCCGCCGAGGGCCGTACGGGCCGCCGGGGCCACCCGGACCGCCGCCCGCCATGCCGGGGACACCGGCGCGGGCCGCCGTGGCCCGGCCACCGACGGCCGCCGAGCCGACGCTCGCCCGCCCGGCCGTACCCACGCTGGCCGCACCGACCGACGCGCGCCCGGCGGGACCCGCCGGGGAGACCGGGACCGAGGCGCGGCCGGCACCGGCCCGACCGACCGACGCGGAGCCTGCGGCGCCGCGCGGCGCCGGGGCCGAGCCGCCGACGGAGGCGCGCCCGCCGGACCCGCCCTGCGGCGTCGCGGACGCGCGGGCCGAGGCAGCGTTCTCCGACCCGGATGACCAACCGTTCCCGCGCGGGCTCCTTCCGGAACCGGGGTCGCCGTTCGGGCCCGGGATCTGGGCCCGCCCACGCGAAGAACTGGGATCGCCGTAGTTCATTCCTCACACCCTGCCGGTCGCGGTGGGGCGCGGTCGCGCCGCCACCGGGTTGCCGTGAGATGGAACACGAGACGCTACACCCTGGGCGTGCCGGGGCGCAGTCGTCGAATCCGACCTAATCGGACCAATCAGACGTGGAAGCTGTCGGATGTGCCGCCCGCCGGTGGGACGGGGGTCGACCGGGACAGCCAACTTCACCGTTGCGCCTCTCGCCTTCGACGAGGGGTCGAACCTGCCGGCGCGGCCGAGCCGCGCACCGTCTCCTGCTCCGACCCGTCCTCCGCGCCGCCGGCCAGCCCGTCCCGGCCGAGCAGGAACTGCTCGATGAGATGGTTCCAGGCACACCCGGGGCACACCTCCACCACGAAGACCTGGAACTCACGCAGCGTCATCGCCAGGACGGGCAACTCGGCCCTGGTACGCGCCTGGCCGGCGGACTGCTTGAGTTCGTCCCCGTAAATGTAGTGGACGTGGATCAGATTCTCGCTGCGACAGATCGGGCAGCGGTCCTCGGTGGGCTCGCCGTGGAAGCGAGCGGCGTTCTTCAGGTACGGCGAGGCGTCGCAGACGTCGTACGTGCCGATCCGCCCGGCGAGGAGCTCACGCAGCACCGCTCGCTTCTGGAGCGAGTAGTCGACGACCTGGCGCTGCGTACGCATGCGGCAAAGGGTACGCGGTCCGGCGGGACGAGGCGACCACCGTCACGATGCGTGATGACACCTTTTCGAAACCGGGGGTTTGCCCTGATCATGGGACTCCGCTAACGTGCGATGTATCGGACCGATACATCGCGGCGGTTACCGCTCCGCGTCGGGGGTAAGAAGGGGTGGTCATGCTCGAGCTCGCCATCCTCGGCCTCCTGCAGGAGGCTCCGATGCACGGCTACGAGCTGCGCAAGGAGTTGGCCGCCAAGCTCGGCGCCATCCGGGCGGCGATCAGCTACGGCTCGCTCTATCCGACCCTGCGCCGGCTGCAGGCGGCGGGATGGATCACCGAAGCCGCCGAGACACCCGCGACCGCCGAGGAGGTTCCCGCCCTGACCAGCCGACGAGGTCGGGTGGTCTACACCATTACCGCGGAGGGCAAGGAACGCTTCGCCCAGCTCATAGCGCAGGCTGGGCCCGAGACGTACGACGACACGGGCTTCGGCGTGCACTTCGCGTTCTTCGCCCGGACCGACCAGGCCACCCGGCTCCGGATCCTGGAAGGTCGCCGTCGGAAGATCGAGGAACGCCGCGAAGGCCTTCGTGACGTGCTCGGCCGGGCAGCCGAGCGGCTCGACGCGTACACCCTGGAACTGCAACGCCACGGGCTCGACGCCTGTGAGCGCGAGGTCCGCTGGCTGGAGGAGCTCATCGCCAACGAGCGCTCCGGCCGAGCCCCGACGGTCCCGGAACCCGGGACGGCCGGCGGCCGACGAGAAACCGACAGCCCGCCCCCGCCTGGAGAGTCCAGGAAAGAGCGGCCGTGATGAAGAAGAAGGAGGCAGACGTTATGGGCTCCGTCCGCGTCGCCATCGTCGGTGTGGGTAACTGCGCCTCGTCCCTCGTGCAGGGCGTGGAGTACTACCGGAACGCCGACCCGAACGACCGCGTCCCGGGTCTCATGCACGTCACCTTCGGCGACTACCACGTCTCGGACGTGAAGTTCGTCGCGGCGTTCGACGTGGACGCCAAGAAGGTGGGCATGGACCTCGCCGAGGCCATCGTGGCCAGCGAAAACAACACCATCAAGCTCTGCGACGTGCCGCCGACCGGCGTCACCGTGCAGCGCGGCCCGACCTTCGACGGTCTCGGCCAGTACTACCGCGAGATCATCGAGGAGTCGGACGTCGAGCCGGCCGACGTGGCCCAGGCGCTGCGCGACGCGCAGGTCGACGTGGTCGTCTCCTACCTGCCGGTGGGCTCCGAGCAGGCCGACAAGTTCTACGCCCAGGCCGCGATCGACGCGGGCTGCGCGTTCGTGAACGCCCTGCCAGTGTTCATCGCCTCCGACCCCGAGTGGGCGAAGAAGTTCGAGGACGCGGGTCTGCCGATCGTCGGTGACGACATCAAGAGCCAGGTCGGTGCCACCATCGTGCACCGCGCCCTGGCGAAGCTCTTCGAGGACCGCGGGGTCGAGCTGCTGCGCACGTACCAGCTCAACTTCGGCGGCAACATGGACTTCATGAACATGCTGGAGCGCAACCGCCTGGTCTCGAAGAAGATCTCGAAGACCCAGTCGGTGACCTCCCAGATCCCGCACGAGATGCAGAAGAGCGACGTGCACATCGGCCCGTCCGACCACGTGCCGTGGCTCGACGACCGCAAGTGGGCGTACATCCGCCTGGAGGGCCGCTCCTTCGGTGACACCCCGCTCAACGCGGAGCTCAAGCTCGAGGTGTGGGACTCGCCGAACTCGGCCGGTGTCATCATCGACGCCGTCCGGGCCGCGAAGATCGCGCTGGACCGGAAGATCGGTGGCCCGATCCTCTCCGCCTCCTCGTACTTCATGAAGTCCCCGCCGAAGCAGTACGCCGACCACGACGCGCACGCCGCCGTCGAGGCGTTCATCAAGGGCGAGGTCGAGCGCTGACGCGCTGATCGAACACAGGGAAGGCCGGGTCCGCGCGGACCCCGCCCTCCCCGGTGAGGGGGTCGGCAGGACCCCGCGCGCGGGGCCCCCCCCCCGGCCCCCAGCGCCACCCCGGGGACCAATGCCGGCCCGCCCCCCCCCCACCCGACCAGCTTGCCGCCCGCCCCGACGATCCGGTGGCAGGGCACGATCACCGGGACCGGGTTCCGGTTGCAGGCCACCCCGACCGCCCGGGCCGCTCCCGGATCACCCACCGCCTTCGCCACCTCACCGTAGGTGAGTGTCTCGCCGTAAGGGATGCGGGTCATCTCCCGCCACACCGCGCGTTCGAACTCCGACCCGCGCAGCACCGCCACCGGAACGGTGAACTCGGTCAGCTCCCCCGCGAAGTACGCACGCAGCTCCGCCAACGCCCGTCCGGCCATGCCGTCGCCGGGCTCCTCGGTCGCCGACGCCACCCGGCCGAAGTGCGCCGCGCGGACGGCCCCGCCGTCGGTGGCGACGGAGAATTCCCCGATCGGCGAGTCGAGCACGGTCCAGCGCATGGGGTCGATTCTTCCCCCGCCAGGCGACGGCCACCACCGCGGGCCGGTCACAGCAGTGCGATGCCGAGAAGGACTGCGCCGAGGCGCAGGCTCACCCCGCCCGCCACGGTAAGCCAGATCAGCTTGTTGGGCCGGGTGTCGGTGGGCCGCGGGACCGAGAGGAAGAAGCCCAGCGGCATCAGGATCGGTCCCGCGACTCGACCTACACACCGGCAGGGTCAAGTGGATCGAGACGGGTGCGCACATCATGTGGCCGCAGTGGTCCCCGGACGGCTCCCGCCTGGTGCTCACGGTCAACGACAAGGAGACCGGCTCGACCGCGATCGGGGTGCTGACGGCCGCCGGCGGTTTCCAGACGTTTCCGGTGGACAACACCCGGTACTTCTGTACCGACTACTGCTTCTTCACCTGGAGCCGGGACGGGCGGGAGGTCGTGCTCCAGCAGACCGACCCGAACGCCCCGCGGTCCGAATCGGTCCGGCACGGGCGGCGCGGTGTCCAGCTCTTCTCCGCCGACAACGGCCAGCCGACCCGGTTCCTACCGATCCCGGGCGACCCGGCCGGCCCGTGGGCCTGGTCGCCGGACGGGAAGCTCGTGGTGGTCCAGGGGCAGCAGGAGCCGCTGCTGGTGGAGACAGCGTCGCTCCCCGCTGACCGTTCGGCCGGCCCGTGAAGTTGCGTGGCATCGATACCGTGCAGGTCGTGGCCACGGGGACGCTCATCTTTCTGATCATCGGCGGGGCGGGGGTCGGGGTGCTGGCCCTCGCCCTGGTCGGCGGCGGGCTGCTCCACATCGGCCATCCGGACGTCGACGGTCCGGTGTCGCTGGAGGCGGTCGCCGGGTTCACCGGGGCGTTCGGCTTCGGCGCCGCCATCGTCAACGAACTGCTCGGTGGCGGTACCCCCGGGATGATCGCGGCGGCGGCGGCCGGCGGCGCGCTCGCCGCCGTGCCTACCGCGTGGCTGGCGGCCCGGCTCAGCCGCGCGGCCAGGAACATGCGCACCGACGCCACGCCCACCCGCCACCACCTGGTCGGCGCGACCGGCCTGGTGGTCACCCCGGTCCCGGCCGGTGGCTACGGCGAGGTCCGGGTACGCCTCGCCGGCCAACCGGTCAAGCTCAACGCCCGCGCCGACCAGCCGTTGCCGGTCGGCACCCGGATCTTCGTGGTCGAAGCGCTCAGCGAGACCAGCGTGCACGTCGAGACCTACTGATCCCCTTCGCACAGACGGGAACTCCCATGCCCCTGCTCGTCGCCATCGGCGGCGCGGTCCTCCTCGCCGTCCTCCTCGTCCTCTTCGTGCTCTCCCGGATCAAGGTGGCCGGCCCGAACGAGGCGTTCATCGTCACCGGCCGCAAGGGCCGCACCACCCAGACCGCGGACGGTGGCCGCTCCACCGACATGTCCGGGCAGAAGGTCGTGCTCGGCGCCTCGGTCTTCGTCCTCCCCGTGGTGCAGAAGCTCCAGTCCCTCGACCTGTCCAGCCGCCGGATCGACGTCGGCATCAAGGGCGCGGTGAGCAAGCAGGGGATCCGTACCGACCTGCACGGCGTGGCGATCGTCAAGGTCGGTGGCACCGAGGACGCGATCCGCGCCTCCGCCCAGCGATTCCTGCACCAGCAGGACGAGATCGACAATTTCACCCGGGAGGTGCTCGCCGGTGCCCTCCGCTCGATCGTCGGCCGGCTCACCGTGGAGGAGATCATCCGGGACCGGGCGGCGTTCGCCAGCGCGGTCGCCGAGGAAGCCGAGCACTCGATGACCAACCAGGGCCTGGTGCTGGACACCTTCCAGCTCCAGGACATCCTGGCCGAAGGTTCGTACCTGCAGGACCTGGGTCGGCCGGAGGCGGCCCGGGTGCTCAAGGACGCCGCCATCGCCGAGGCGCGGGCCCGGCAGCAGGCCGAGCAGGAGCGGCTGCTCGCCGAGGAGGCCATCGCCGAGGCGAACCGGAACCTGGCGCTCAAGCAGGCCGCCATCCAGGCCGAGATCGACGCGGCCAAGGCGAAGTCGGCGGCGGCCGGCCCGCTCGCCCAGGCGGAGCGGGACCAGGCGATCCTCTCCGAGCAGCAGAAGGTGGCCGAGCGGAACGCCGAGCTGAAGCAGCGTCAGCTCGACACCGAGGTGCGCAAGCCGGCCGACGCGGCCCGGTACAAGGTCGAGCAGGAGGCCGAGGCGGCCCGCAACGCGGCGGTGCTCACCGCGGACGCGCAGCGGCAGGCCACCATCGCCGCCGCGCAGGCCGCCGCCGAGCAGTCCCGGCTCACCGGTGAGGGCGAGCGGGCCCGCCGGGCCGCGCTGGCCGAGGCGAACGCGATCGAGGGCGCCAAGGAGGGTGAGGCCGAGCAGCGCCGGCGTACCGCGATCGCCGAGGCGATCGAGCGCGAGGGCCAGGCCGAGGCGGCCGCCATCCTGGCCAAGGGCCAGGCCGAGGCCGAGGCGATGGCCCGCAAGGCCGACGCGTTCGCCGCGTACGGCGAGGCCGCGGTGCTGGACCTGCTGGTGAAGGTGCTGCCGCAGGTGGTCGAGGCGGCCAGCGCCCCGATCGGCGCCATCGACAAGATGACCGTCATCTCCACCGACGGCGCGTCCTCGCTGACCAAGTCGGTGGCCGGGAACGTGGCCCAGGGCCTCCAGCTCGGCAGCGACCTCACCGGCATCGACCTGGCCGGCCTGCTCGCCAAGCTCGGCGGCGCGGCCAGCAATGGCAGCAGCAAGCCGGCCGTCGACGCCTGACGCGGTACAAAGCAGGGCCTCCGGCGTCGGCCGGGGGCCCTGTTTCGTTACTCGATGACGCCCTGTTCCCGGGCCCAGCGCAGCAGCTCCGCCTCGGCCTCGTCGCGGTCGAGCGGGCCGCGCTCCAGCCGCAGCTCCTTGAGGTGCTGCCAGGCCTTCCCCACGATCGGCCCCGGCGGTACGCCGAGCAGCTCCATGATCGCGTTGCCGTCCAGGTCGGGGCGGACCCGCGCCAGGTCCTCCGCGGCGGCGATCCGGGAGATCCGGTCCTCCAGCGCGTCGTAGTCGGCCGCGAGCTGGGCCGCCTTGCGCCGGTTGCGGGTGGTGCAGTCCGACCGGGTGAGCTTGTGCAGGCGGGGCAGCAGGTCGCCGGCGTCGGTGACGTACCGGCGCACGGCCGAGTCGGTCCACTCGCCCCGGCCGTACCCGTAGAAGCGCAGGTGCAGGCCGACCAGCTTGACCACCTGCGCGGTGACGTCCTTGGGGTAGCGCAGCGCCTTCATCCGGGCCTTGGTCAGCCGGGCGCCCACGATCTCGTGGTGGTGGAAGCTGACCCGGCCGTCCGGACCGACGGCCTTGGTGGCCGGCTTGCCGACGTCGTGCATCAGCGCGGCCATCCGCAGCACGAAGTCGCAGCCGTCCTCCTCCATCGAGATGGCGTTGCTGACCACGGTCAGGGTGTGCTCGTAGACGTCCTTGTGCTGGGCGTGCTCGTCGATCTCCAGCTTCAGTCCGGTCAGCTCCGGGACGAAGTGATCGGCCAGCCCGGTGTCGACCAGCAGCCGTAGCCCGGTGATCGGGTCGGCGCCGCAGAGCAGCTTGGTGAACTCGTCCCGGATCCGCTCGGCGGTGATCCGGTCGAGGTCGGGGGCCATCCGGGACATCGCCTCGCGGACCTCGGGGTGGACCGTGAAGCGGAGTTGGGAGGCGAACCGGGCCGCGCGCAGCATCCGCAGCGGGTCGTCCCGGAACGACTCCTCGGGGGTGCCGGGGGTACGGATGACCTTGGCGGCCAGGTCGGCAAGGCCGCCGTACGGGTCGGTGAACCGGTGCTCGGGGACGCTGACCGCCATCGCGTTGACGGTGAAGTCCCGGCGCTTCAGGTCGTCGACCAGGCTGGTGCCGTACTCGACGATCGGGTTCCGGCTGACCTGGTCGTACGCCTCGGCGCGGAAGGTGGTGATCTCCAGGCTGAGCCCCTCGCGCTGGCAGGCGATGGTGCCGAACTCCCGCCCGGTCTCCCAGATCGACTCGGCCCAGCCCCGGATGACCGCCAGCGTCTGGTCGGGGTGGGCGTCGGTGCAGAAGTCGAGATCGTGCCCGAGGCGGCCGAGCAGCGCGTCCCGGACGGAGCCACCCACCAGGTGTAGTTCGTGACCGGCCTTGGCGAAGCGCCGGCCGAGCTCGTCGGCGACCGGCGAGACGCGGAGCAGTTCGGCGACGGCGTTACGCTGCGCGGCGGTCAGCTCGCGGCGGTCGGCGGCGTGGGATGCGGAGGCTTCGGACATGGGATCGCCAGCCTATCGGGCCGGGGCGGGAAGAACTGCGCCGGGCGCGGGTATCCGGTCGAGGTTGACTAAGGTCTCGGGTGTGCGGGCCCGGACATCCGGCTCCGACGTACCCCTTGGAGGCTGGAGATGAGCGGCGGGTTGTACCGCAGCGCCAACGCGCACGGCGGCGGCCAGCCGCCGGACGACGAGGCGACCTTCATCTCCGCGGAACCGCTGAACCAGCCGGGCGTGGAGGCCACCGCGCCGCCGCAGGAGGTGGTGGCGGAGACCAGCGCCGCCGCGAACAGCGCGGTGATGGCGATCGGCAGCCTGGTCAGCCGGGGTACGGGCTTCGTCCGCAACCTGATGATCGGCGCCGCCCTCGGCAACGCGGTCGGCAACGCGTACACCACCGCCCAGTTCCTGCCGAACCAGGTGTACGAGTTCCTGCTCGGTGGGGTGCTCACCAGCGTGCTGATCCCGGTGCTGGTCCGCCGCCGCAAGACCGACCCGGACCGGGGCGAGGCGTACGCCCAGCGGCTGCTCAGCCTGGCCGTGCTCGCCCTGGCCGCCGCCGCCCTGATCGCGGTGATCCTCGCCCCGGTCATCACCGCGATCTACGCCAGCGGCAAGGACGCCGCGTACACCGGACTGGTCAACGACCTGTCCTACCTGATGCTGCCGATGCTCTTCTTCACCGGCGTGAGCGCGCTGATCGCGGCGGTGCTGAACACCCGGGGGCACTTCGCCGCCCCGATGTGGGCGCCGATCCTCAACAACCTGGTGGTCGTCGGCGTCCTCGGCCTCTACATCGGCGCCTACGGGGCCAAGGCGCTGCGGCCGGACCAGATGACCGCCGGTCGGATCCTGCTGGTCGGCGGCGGCACCCTGCTCGGCGTGGCGGTGCAGGCCGCCGGCCTGCTGCCGGCGCTGCGCAAGGTCGGCTTCCGGTGGAAGTGGCGCTTCGACTTCCGCGAACTGGGCCTGCGCGAGCTGGCCCGGCTCGGCGGCTGGATGTTCTGCTACGTCGGGGTCAACCAGCTCGGCCTCTTCGTGGTGGTCAACCTGCTCACCCGGGCGGCCAGCGGAAAGAACGCGAACGCCGGCCTGCTGATCTACAACAACGTCTTCCTGCTGCTGATGATGGCGCACGGCATCATCGCCGTCTCGATCATCACCGCGCTGATGCCCCGGATGAGCGCCGCCGCCGCCGAGGGCCGGGTCCGGGACGTCACCGCCGACCTGTCGCGGGGCACCCGGATGGTCACCGCCGTCCTCGCCCCGGTCGCGGTCTGCTACGCGGTGCTGGCCGGCCCGATCTCGGTCGTGATCTTCCGGTACGGCGCCTTCACCGGCGAGAACGCGGTGGCCACCTCGACCGTGCTGCTGGTGGCGGCGGTCGGCCTGGTCCCGTTCGCGATCAGCCAGCTCTTCACCTTCGCCTTCTACGCGCTGCCGGACACCCGGACCCCGGCCCTGGTCAACATCCCGGTGGTGGTGCTGCGGGTGCTGCTCCAGGTCGGCCTCTTCCTCGCCTTCTCGGCCACCTTCGCCGCAGCCGGCATGATGCTCGGCAACGCCATCTCGTACCTGGCGGCGGCGGTGATCTCGGCGATGCTGCTGCGGCCCCGGGTGGGCCGGATCGGGCTGGGCGGGATCATGCGCACCATGGGCCGGGTGGTCGTCGCCGCGCTGGGCGCGGCCCTGGTCGGCCTGCTCGTGGTCAACCTGCTCCCCGGCGACCCGGCACACCTGAGCTGGACGGCGGCGGCGGTCCAGCTCGTGATCGGCGGCGCGGTGATCGGCGCGACGTACCTCGGGCTGGCCATGGTGCTGCGGATCGGTGAGATCACCGAGGTGGTCGGGATGGTCCGGCGTCGCCTGGGTCGCTGACCCGCCCTGATGACTGACGGTGAACGAGGATCACCAGCCTGGGGATACGGCTGTGGATAACTGTCGCTTCCGCCGCCCAATGGGCCTCTCGGCCTGTGGACAACCAGCCGTAAGGATGAGGGCGGCTGGTCGGACCGGGGGAATCCGCCGGTGCGACGAACGGCCGCCACACCGGCAGGCCCTGCGCCGACAACTTGCCGGCAACCTCTAGATTGGCTGGAGCGTGTCGTCAGTGACGAGGCAGGACCCGATCGAGACCGGGTCGGTCGCCGTGGTCACTGGCGTCCCGTCGGCTACGGCGGGAAGATGACATGTCGGAGAACCGGGCATCCCGGGTAAGGTCGCTCTCGACGGGTACGGCAGGTGTCGACGCGGGCGTCGACACCGGTCTACCGGTTCCTTCGAAGGCAGAGCGGGAAGCCACATGCCCAGCAGCACGGGTCCATCGATCGACACGATCACCAAGGGAGGACGGGTGACCCAGGTCGGCGAGGGTCAGGAGGCGGAGGAGACTTCACCTCCGATCATGACCTTCGGTGCTCCCACGGCCGGTGAGATCCTTGCCGAGCGGTACGAACTGGTCGAGCACATCAACAACGACAGTGCGGGCCGGCTGGTCTGGCGCGGGGTCGACGTCGTGCTGCGCCGTCCCGTCGCAGTGGTCCTTCGCTACCCGGGTGGCGACTCCGCCACCGAGATGCTCCAGGCCGCCGTGGCGGCCAGCCGGGTGATCCACCCGAACCTGGTCGGCGTCTACGACGCGATCGACGAGGCCGACCGGGCGTACGTGGTCCGCGAGTGGGTGGACGGCCAGTCGCTGCGCGAGTTGGTCGCGGCCGACGGGCCGCTGGACCCGGCCCGGGCGACCGCCATCGGCAACGCCGTCGCCAGCGCCCTCGCCGCCGTGCACGCCACCGGCATGGTGCACGGCAACATCCACCCGGGCACGGCGATGATCAGCGACGACGGCCGGGTGGTGCTGGCCGACGCGCGTACCGACGGCGCGGACAGCCAGGAGAACGACGTCCGGGCGGTCGGCGGGGTGCTCTACTTCGCGCTGACCGGCCACTGGCCGCACGGCGAGGCCCCGCTGCACGGCGCCACCGCCGGCCACGGTCGGGCCGCCCTCCCGGACGCGGTCCGGGACGCCAGCGGCACGATCGCCGCGCCCCGCCAGGTGCGCGCCGGGGTGCCGGCGTACCTGGACGACCTCACCATGGACCTGCTCGACCCGGAGATCGCCCCGCCGTCGTCGGACGTGCTCGCGGCGGAGCTGAGCCGGCTGGATATCCCCGCCGACGAGCACTTCCTGGAGCAGGCCGGCCCGCTGCGCTTCACCGTCGACCCCGGGGACGAGCCGTCGCCGCTGGCCTCCACCGGCGGCCGCAAGGTCGCCCTGGGCATCGCCGGCCTGCTGGCGGTGGCCCTGGTCGGGCTGCTGATCGGGATCAGCGCCCTGGGCGACGACAAGAACCCGAAGCAGGAGCCGGTGGCCCGCCCCTCCAGCAGCGCCCCCTCGTCCGGCGACGCGACCCCGGCCGCCCCGGCGGTCCGGCAGCTGCACGTGGAGGACGTCCGGATCATCGACCCGGACAGCAAGACCCGCAACGAGCTGAGCGACGCCGAGAAGGTGATCGACGGCAACCTCGACGAGGGCTGGGAGACCGACACCTACACCCGGGCGAACTTCGGCAACCTCAAGGCCGGCATGGGGGTCTGGATCGACCTGGGCGCCCCGCACACCGTCAAGTCGCTGCAGGCCGTGCTCTCCAGCCCCGGCGCGTCGGCCAAGCTCCTCGCCGGTAGCGCGGACTTCCCGTCCACCTCGTCCGGCGACAAGCAGCTCGTCTCGGCCTACAAGACCGCGATCGGGCAGCCGATCGAGGAGCACGACGGCGTCAAGATGACCTTCGACGGGTTCGACCCGGAGAAGAAGTACCAGTACCTGCTCTTCTGGATCACCGAGCTGCCGCAGAAGGACGGCGGCAGCGGCTTCAAGGTGGGGGTCCAGGAGATCACGGTCCAGGGCTCGTGAGCCGTCCGCCGCGGCCGACGCACCACCTCCGCCGGACGTGGTGATGACCGGTCGCGGCGGGCGTACCCCCGAGCCAGCGACCGGGGACGGCCCCGCGGCCGGTGTGTCCGACCTCGACCTACTGCGGGCGCACGTCGCCGGCGACCGGGACGCCTTCACGGAGCTGTTCCACCGGCACCGGGACCGCCTCTGGGCGGTGGCCCTGCGTACCCTCGGCGACCGCGAGGAGGCGGCGGACGCCCTCCAGGACGCCCTGCTCTCGGCGCACCGCGCGGCCGCCCGGTTCCGGGGTGACTCGGCGGTGACCACCTGGCTGCACCGGATCGTGGTGAACGCCTGCCTGGACCGGATGCGGCGGTGGCAGACACACGCCACGGTCCCGCTGCCGGACGGCGTGCACACCGACGGGGAACCCGGTCGACACACCGGCGGGGTGGAGCCGGCCGCCCCCGCCCGCGACCACGACACCGCGCTGGTGGTCCGGCAGGCGCTCGCCGCGCTGCCGGCCGAGCAGCGCGCCGCGCTGGTGCTGGTGGACGTGCAGGGTTATCCGGTGGCCGAGGTGGCCCGGATCCTCGGCGTCGCCGAGGGGACGGTGAAGAGCCGCTGCGCCCGCGGTCGGGCCCGGCTGGCCGTGCTCCTCGGGCACCTGCGTACCGGCTCCGACGAGGTGACGGACGTGCGCCCGGTCACCGGGGGGAACCCACGGCCGCCCGAGGGCGTCGGATCGACGTCGGGGTGGTCCCGGCGGGACGCCAGCCAGGAGGACACGTGACTGCCCGGGAGTTCAGCGGGGTCGACCACGACCTGCTCGCCGACTACGTCGGCGGGGCGCTGGACGGCACCCCCGGACAGGCCGACGTCGCCCGGCTGATCGACGACGACCCAGCGTGGAGCGACGCGTACGCCGCGCTGGTGCGGGCGGTGGACCTGGTCCACACCGACCTGACCGACTGGGCCGCCGCCCCCGAGCCGGAGATGCCGCTGGCGATGGCGGACCGGATCACCGCGGCGCTGGCCGATGCCGGACCGGCCCCGACCTCCGATGACGACCCGCTCGACCTCCCGACGCCGGCCCACGACCACGACCCCGCCGTGCCGGCGCAGTCGACGGTGGGCACCCGGCGGACCGGTGGGGCGGCCCGGCCGGCGGACGGCCCGGGGCGCAACACCGGGCCGGGCCGGCGCTCGCGCCGCTGGGCCCGGATCGCCGGGCCGGTCGCCCTCGCGGCCGCCTCGGTCACCGCGGTCGGGCTCGGCGTCAGCCACCTCGTCGAGGTGGGCAACGGCGGCGGCGTGGGCGTGACCGCGGCTGACGGCCGGGCGGACAGGGGGGCCGCCCCGCTGAGTGCCGCCGCGCCCTACCGGACGACGGCACCGGCTCGACAGAGCGGCACCGACTACACCCCGGAGAAACTGTCCGGCGGCCGCTCGTTCTCCGTTCCCTCGGCGACCGGCGACAGCCAGAAGGCGCTTGGCGGGGCAGCTCCGGGGAACGAACGGCTCTCCGCCGCCACCGGGTTGGACCGGCTCACCCGTCCGGAGGCGTTGGACTCCTGCCTCGGCGCGATCAGCGCCGAACACGGCCCGGGGGAGATCACCGTCGATCTCGTCGACTACGCGACGTTCCAGGGGCGTCCCGCCCTGGTCGTGACCTTCGTCGACGCGGGCGGTCTACGGTGGGCGTGGGTGAGCGGACCGGAGTGCGGGGTGCCCGGGTCCGGCGCCGACACCCGCTTCCGTACCCGAGTAGGGTGAGGTCCCGGTCACCCGGGCGTGTTCCGCCACGTGACGTGACCCACCGAATGACCGGCTCGGGAATCCCCGCTTCGTACGATGACGTTCTGCAAGTCAGGCGCCGGCGCCGCTGAGCCGTCGGCACTCGGGATCGACATCGGTGCGCGCCGGTGACGAACACACACATCGGGAGACGGCAGTGGACGAGGTCCGCAACCTGATCATCATCGGCTCCGGGCCGGCCGGCTACACGGCGGCGGTCTATGCCGCGCGCGCCAACCTCAAGCCGCTCGTGATCGAGGGCGTGCAGTCCGGTGGTGCGCTCATGACCACCACCGAGGTGGAGAACTTCCCCGGTTTCGCGGACGGCATTCTCGGCCCCGAGCTGATGGACAATATGCGCAAGCAGGCCGAGCGGTTCGGTGCCGAGTTCCTGACCGACGACGTGACGCGGGTCGAGCTGACGGACACCGGCGAGGTGGGCTCCGACGCGGTCAGCACGGTCTGGGTGGGCGAGACCGCCTACCGGGCCAAGGCCGTCATCCTCTCCACCGGCTCGGCCTGGCGCCCGCTTGGCGTGCCGGGCGAGCAGGAATACCTGGGCCACGGCGTGTCGTCCTGCGCCACCTGCGACGGCTTCTTCTTCCGCAACCAGCACATCGTGGTGGTCGGCGGCGGCGACTCGGCGATGGAGGAGGCCAGCTTCCTCACCCGGTTCGCCGAGTCGGTGACCATCATCCACCGACGGGACTCGTTCCGGGCCAGCAAGATCATGGCCGCCCGCGCGCTGGGCAACGACAAGATCAAGGTCGAGTGGAACAGCGTGATCGAGGAGATCCTCGGCGACGACGGCAAGGTCAGTGGCGTCCGGGTCCGCAACGTGCACTCCGGCGAGAGCAAGGTGCTCGACGTCACCGGCGTCTTCGTGGCGATCGGCCACGACCCGCGCAGTGAGCTCTTCCGCGGCCAGGTGGAACTCGACGGCGAGGGGTACGTGAAGGTGCAGGCACCGAGCACCCGGACGAACATCCCGGGTGTCTTCGCCGCCGGTGACGTGGTGGACCACATCTACCGGCAGGCGATCACCGCGGCCGGTACGGGCTGTGCCGCCGCCCTTGACGCCGAGCGCTTCATCGCCACCCTGCAAGTCTGAAACATCTTCACAAACAGTTTTCCCGGAGGAGGGTTCATAGTGGGAGCCACCAAGGCGGTCACCGACGCGAGCTTCGCGAGTGACGTGCTCAAGTCCGACAAGCCGGTCCTGGTCGACTTCTGGGCGGAGTGGTGCGGTCCGTGCCGCAAGGTCTCGCCGCTGCTGGAGGAGATCGCCGGTGAAATGGGCGACCAGGTCAGCATCGTCAAGCTCAACATCGACGAGAACCCCGAGACCGCCCGCGCCTACCGGGTGATGTCCGTGCCGACCCTCACCATCTTCAAGAACGGCGAGCCGGTGCAGTCCATCGCCGGCGCCAAGCCGAAGGGCGAGCTGGTCAAGCTCATCGAGTCGGCGCTCTGAGCCGACCGCCAACCGCACCGAACCCCCGTCGACCGGATCCCCGGGCGGCGGGGGTTCCGGCTTTCCTGACCTGGGCGAACCTGAAGCCGCTCGGTGACCGGTCACGGTACGCTCCGTAGGCGTGCCCACGGGGGGAGCACCTCCGTCGGAGTCTCCGGCCAGCCAGCGCCCGTGCAGAGGGGGTCGTCGTGCGTCCGATCCGACCCGGTGACCGGGGAGCCGCGGTGGCCGAGATCCGTACCGTCCTCACCAGCCTCGACCTGCTCCCATCCGGTGGCCAGGGCGACGAGTTCGACGCCGAGACCGAACGCGCCGTGCGGGCGTTCCAGCAGTCCCGGGGCCTCAGCGTGGACGGGCGGGTCGGCGCGGAGACCTGGCAGGCCCTGGACGCGGCCCGCTGGCGCCTTGGTGCCCGCACCCTCTACCACGCGGTCCCCGAGCCGCTGATCGGCGAGGACGTCCGGTCGCTCCAGGAACGCCTCATGGAGATGGGGTACGACGTCGGACGCGCCGACGCCATCTACGGGATCCGCACCTCCCGGGCGGTCGCCCAGTTCCAGCGCGAGATGGGGCTGAAGCCGGACGGGGTCTGCGGCCCGCACACCATGAACGCGCTGCGCCGCCTCGGCCGGAAGGTGGTCGGCGGGCGCCCGCAGTGGCTCCGCGAGTCCGACGCCATCCGGCAGGCCGGGCCCACCCTGGTCGGACGGACGGTGGTGATCGACCCCGGGCACGGCGGCACCGACCCGGGAGAGGTGGTGCCCGACGGCCCGCTGCGCTGGACCGAGGCGGACATCGTCTACGACCTGGCCAGCCGGCTGGAGGGGCGGCTAGCCGCGGCCGGCGTACGGGTGCAGCTCACCCGCGGCCCGTCCCCGCGGACCTGCCTGCCGGACGCCGAGCGCGCCCAGTTGGCCAACTCACTCGGCGCGGACGTCTTCATCTCGCTGCACACCGACGGGCACGCCAACCCGGCCGCGGACGGGGTGGCCACCTACCACTACGGCACGGACAACGGCGTCACCTCGGCCACCGGGGAGCGGCTGGCGGGGCTGGTGCAGCGGGAGATCGTGGCCCGGACCGGGCTACGGGACTGCCGCACCCACGCCAAGGCGTGGGACCTGCTGCGGCTGACGAAGATGCCCGCGGTCCGCGTCGAGGTGGGCTATCTGACCTCGCCGGAGGACCGGGGTCGGCTGGTCGACCCGCGGTTCCGGGACAAGGTGGTCGAGGCGATCGTCGCCGCGGTGCAGCGGATGTACTTCCCGATCGAGCGGGACGTCCCCACCGGCTCGATCGACGTGAGCGAGCTGCGGGCGATCGTCGCCGCCGGCACGGTGGTGGACTGACGAGCCGCCGGCTGCCGGCCGGTCAGCTCATGGCGCGGGTGGCCGGGGCGGGGCGTACCGGGCGGAGCAGCGTCTCAGGGCTCATCGAGCCGAGCAGCTTCTCCAGCGCGTACTCGACGTCGGACTTCCAGCTCAACGCGGTCCGCAGCTCCAGCCGCAGCCGGGGATAGCGGGGGTGCGGGCGGACCGTCTTGAAGCCCACCGAGAGGAAGAAGTCGGCCGGCGCGACGCAGGCCCGGGTCGGGTCGTCCTCCCCGCCGTCGCCGAACTTGGCGTCGCCGAACGCCTCGATCGCCTTGATGCCGCGCTTGGTGAGGTCCCGGGCCACGCCCTGGACCAGCATCCGGCCCAGACCGCCGCCGGCGAAGGCGGGCACCACCGTGGCGGTCATCAACAGCGCGGCGTCCGCGGAGACCGGCGAGGTGGGAAAGGCCATCGAACGCGGGACGTACGCGGGCGGGGCGTACATGACGAAACCGGCCGGCATGCCGTCGACGTACGCGAGCTTGCCGCAGGAGCCCCATTCCAGCAGGGTCTGGGAGACCCAGGCCTCCTTCTCCAGCCCGGGGTCGCCGGCGGCGCACGCCCGGTCGGCCGAGACCGGGTCCAGCTCCCAGTAGACGCACTGGCGGCACGGACGGGGCAGGTCCTCGAGGGTGTCGAGGGTCAGATTGACCAGACGTCGCGACATCAGCGCATCCCCACCAATAGGCTCGGAGCGGAAACCACCGCGGTGCTCACGCCGCCGCCTTCCCCTGCCCCCGACGAGCGATCGTACGCCGCCGGCCGGCGGTACGGGAGAGGACGCGCGAACAGCCACCCGGGAGGGGGACGGGCCGGCCCGGGATGTGGACGTACCCACATGGCCGGTCCGCGGCTGGTGGGCGCGGACTACGATCGACCAACTGGCCACCCGTGCCGCCATGGTTGCCGGCATCGTGGGTACCACACCCGGCGGCAGCCCCGCCGACACCCGATCGAGGTGATGTCATGACCGGCACGACACTCGACGACTACACCGACCGGTACGCCCGCCGGGTCCGAGGGATGACCGCCTCCGAGATCCGGGCGCTCTTCGCGGTGGCCAGCCGGCCGGAGGTGGTCTCGCTCGCCGGTGGGGCACCCTACATCGCGGCGCTGCCGCTGGACGCGGTCGGCGAGATGCTGGGCCGGCTCGGCGCCGAGCACGGCGCGACCACCCTGCAGTACGGCATCGGCCAGGGCACGCTGGAGCTGCGCGAGCGGATCTGCGAGGTGATGGCCCTCTCCGGGATCGACGCCTCCTGCGGCGCCTCGCCGGAGGACGTGGTGGTCACCGTCGGCGGCCAGCAGGCGCTCGACCTGGTGGCCCGGCTCTTTCTGGACCCGGGGGACGTGGTGCTCGCCGAGGGCCCGACCTACGTCGGAGCACTCGGGGTGTTCCAGGCCGCCCAGGCCCAGGTGGTACACGTGCCGATGGACGGCGAGGGGCTGATCCCGGAGGCGCTCGAGGCGGCCATCGCCGACCTGGCCCGGACCGGCCGGCGGGTGAAGTTCCTCTACACCATCCCCACCTACCAGAACCCGACCGGCGTGACCCTGAGCGAGGAGCGGCGCGAGCGGGTGCTCGACATCTGCGAGCGCGCCGGCCTGCTGGTGGTCGAGGACGACCCGTACGGTCAGCTCGGTTTCGAGGAGGATGCGCCCGCGCCGCTGCGGGCCCGGCGCCGCGACGGGGTCTTCTACCTGAGCACCTTCTCCAAGACCTTCGCCCCGGGCCTCCGGGTGGGCTGGATCCTCGCCCCGCACGCGGTCCGCGACAAGCTGGTCATCGCCAGCGAGGCGCAGATCCTCTGCCCCAGCGGGTACGCCCAGGCCGCCGTGTCGACGTACCTCGGCACCATGCCCTGGCGGGAGCAGCTGAAGGTCTACCGGGAGGTCTACCGGGAGCGCCGGGACGCGATGCTCGCCGCGCTGGAGGACCTGATGCCGGGAGGCAGCACCTGGACCACTCCCGGTGGCGGCCTCTTCGTCTGGGCGACCCTGCCGAACGGCCTCGACTCCAAGGCGATGATGCCGCGCGCCATCGCTGCCCGGGTCGCGTACGTGCCGGGCACCGGCTTCTACGCCGACGGCTCCGGCAGCGGCAACATGCGACTCAACTTCTCCTTCCCGCCGCCCGAACGGATCCGCGAGGGCATCCGCCGGCTGGCCGGCGTGATGGAGCAGGAAATCGCCATGCGCAAGGTCTTCGGGGCGGTCGGCGGCTCCGGGCCACGACGCCGGCAGGGCGGCGCGGACGCGCCCGGTCCCGACTTGGCATGATTCCCGCATGGCCGTCAGCCCTGCCGCCCACGCTTCCGTGACCGACCCTGCCGCCACCGACGAGCTGCACGTGCTGGTGCTCGCCGGCGGCCTCTCGTACGAGCGGGACGTCTCCCTGCGGTCCGGCCGGCGCGTGCTCGACGCGCTGCGCGCGGTCGGCGTGGACGCCGAGCTGCGAGACGCGGACGTGGCCCTGCTGCCGGCGCTGGCCGCCGACCCGCCGGACGCGGTGGTGATCGCCCTGCACGGCGCCACCGGCGAGGACGGCTCGCTGCGCGGGGTGCTCGACCTCTGCGCCATCCCGTACGTCGGCTGCGACGCGCGCGCCTCCCGGCTCGCCTGGGACAAGCCGTCGGCGAAGGCGGTGCTGCGCGAGGCCGGCATCCCCACCCCGGACTGGGTCGCCCTGCCGCACGACCGCTTTTCGGAGCTGGGCGCGGTGGCCGTGCTGGAACGGATCGCCGACCGGCTCGGCCTGCCGCTGATGGTGAAGCCGGCGCAGGGCGGCTCCGGACTGGGGGCCGCAGTGGTCCGGGACGCCGCGTCACTGCCGGCCGCAATGGTCGGTTGTTTCGCGTACGACCAGACGGCGCTGGTGGAGCGCTACGTGCCCGGCATGGACGTGGCGGTGTCCGTGGTCGACCTGGGCGAGGGCCCGGAGGCGCTGCCGCCGGTCGAGATCGTGCCCCGCAACGGGGTCTACGACTACGCAGCCCGCTACACCGCCGGCCGCACCACCTGGCACGCGCCGGCCCGTCTCGACCAGGAGACGACCGAGCGGGTGTCCGACGTGGCGCTCGCCGCGCACAACGCGCTCGGCCTGCGCGACCTCTCCCGCGTCGACCTGATCGTGGACGCGTCCGGACGGCCGCACGTGCTCGAGGTCAACGTCTCCCCCGGGATGACCGAAACCTCGCTCCTGCCGCTGGCCGTACAGGCGGCCGGGCTGGACTTCGGCCGGGTGCTCGGCTCGCTGGTGAGCCGAGCCGCCGCCCGCCGCCCGTAACGCCCGCCGCCTGTCCCGCCCTCACCCGGCGGACGGCGCGGTCTTGGACTCCTCCGCTGCCGGCTCTTCCGCTTCCTCGGGCTTCTCCGCCTCTTCGGGCTTCTCGGTTTCCTCGGGCTCCGGGAGGATCTCCTCGGCCGCCTCGATCACCGAGACGGCCTCTTCCTCCGCGGCCTCCGCAGCCTCGCTCGTCGAGGAGGAGAGGCTGGACGGTGCCTGCCACTGGATTCGCGGCGGCTCGGCCAGCGGGCGGCCACCGAACTCGGCCAGCCAGGCAGCGACCAGGGCGAGATTCTCCCGCCACTGCGCCTCGGAGATCGGCGGCAGGATCGAGTCCCACAGGGACAGGAACGTGCCCCGCAACTGCAGCCGCCCGTACGGCCGCGCCAGGAACCACATGTGCAGATGCGCGGAGCCGTCGCCCCAGCGGTTCACGTGCACGCGGGCGACGCCGTCCAGCGACCGGATGGCGCGTTCCAGCCGGACGGTCATCACGCCAAGCTCGGCGGCGAGCAGGTTCGGCAGGTCACCGAGATCGAGGTGGGATCGGGACTCCAGGATCAGCACCATCGGCAGGCCGGTGGGCCGGTCCATCGCGCGTACCCGCCACCGCTCGCCGACCCAGATGTACGCCTCGTCGGGCGCGTTACAGGCGGTGCACTCCCGGTTTCCCTCCCCTCGTCGGGGAGGTTCGACCGGCACCGGCTCGTCGAGTTGCTTGACGCGAAGGTCGCCCTCGAAGGGGAAGGAGGGCCACTGGGTGAAGTCCGGGACTGAGGGAGGGGTGTCCTGCACGACGCTGACCCTAACCGAGTCGGCGACGCCTGTCCCTACCTGTTTCATCGGTGATCGCCGGCATCCGGCCGGGCCCTCCACGACGGTTGTCCACCGCGTTGTCCACAGGCCGCAGACATCACCAGCGAGCCGCGTCATCCACAGGTCAACGCGGCTTTCCGAGCGCTGTTTCACGTGAAACGGGGGTGCCCTGTGGAAAACAATTGTGGATAACGCGGCGGGACGTGCGGTGAAGTTGTCCACCGGACACCGTCCCTCCCTTCCTAACGAGCGACCCGCCGATCGGCACCGGCCCACTGACCGGGTTTCGTGATCTCGCTCCCCGGACCTGAACCACCATGGACTCGCCGTGGGTTGGCTGCTCTGCGGTTGCCCCCGGTGCCCTCGACGGGTGATGTGCCGGCCACCGTCTCGGCCC
The DNA here is from genome assembly GCF_042871425.1 of Micromonospora sp. NPDC005806. NCBI lineage: Bacteria > Bacillati > Actinomycetota > Actinomycetes > Micromonosporales > Micromonosporaceae > Micromonospora > Micromonospora sp. NPDC005806. The sequence continues at coordinate 137,833 of NZ_JBIAIL010000005.1, forward strand.
GGCGCTGGCCGCCAGCCCGCCAGTGCCGCCCCGCCCGTTGACGCCGCCAGCTCGCCGGTGGCGGTGGCGCGGCATTCGCCCGGCGGCGCTCGGGCGGCGGCTCGGCATTCGCGCGGCGACGCTTGGCGGCAGCCATTCAGGCTGGACCTCGCGGAGTGGACGACGCTGCGGGCGAGCACCCCGGGTCGACGCGAGAGCGACGGAGCCACGCCGATCTGGCGGAGCGACCACAGGGCAGCCTCCTATGCGCCGAGCCGGCCCGACACTTCAGCTGCAGCCCTGGAAATGTCCACTCGTTCCGGGGTCCGTAGAGGCTCGAACCCTCCCCGACTCCAGCGCCTGCGCGACGCCGGCCCCTTTGAGTCCTGACGAGGGTGAGGTGCTGACCGGTCGCGTCCAGTTCCGGTGGGCGGGTGGCAGTTGGCCGGCGGCGGGTGGCCGGCGGCGGGTGGCCGGCGGCGGGTGGCGGTGCTAGATCCGGGAAACGGTGTGGGTCGTGGTGGCTTGCTCCGCTGTTTCACGTGAAACCGCGGCTACTCACGTCGGTTCTGGGGAGCCGGGCCGCGATCGAGGTGAAGATCAGCACGTTGCCAGTCGGCTCCGCCAGCGGCTACCGGTGGCGGTCGACGGCGCGGCGGCGCGGTCGGCGGCTTGCAACCGACCGGGCCACCGATCGTTCTGAGGCGACGTTGCGCCCAGGCGGCGCCTCCACCGCTCCTTGTCGGCAACTCCCCTCAGGTCACGCTCGCACTCAGCGCATCGTCGGGCTACCTGCCGTCGGGCGGGCTCACCGGATCGGACCGGGCTGCCCACCCCTCGGCCCGGTTGCCCCCGACCCCCAGCCCACCCCCTTCAACCCGGCGGCGGTGTTCGCTTCGGCCCCCGGTGAGGTGCAGCCGTCGTGCCCGCAGGCAGCTACTGCCCTGGGCCGCCATCCCGGCGAATCTAGGCGCAGTCCAACGAGGCATACCCGGGGGACCGACCCAGTCGGCCAACGGGCCGGCGGGTCGGCTCAGCAGGCGCGTCAGCCATCGATGGCGCAACGAGGATCGGGGGCCATCTCGCCCACTGGCCCCACAGCCGGGTATCGAGAACATGGGCTGATCCACATGGGGCTGCTCGCCACCGCCTGCCGCTCCGACAGGTCGTCCACTCCGGCGGTCGTCGTCCGCAGGGGAAGGAGCGGCCGCTCCGACAGTCCGCCTCTGAGAAGGGGCGACTGCGCCCCGGACGGGTCCGCCGTTAGGTCCGCCGCGGCGAGGAGCTCGGCCCCCGGGCTAATCCCGGCGCTAGCCGTCCGCTCCCGTTTCACGTGAAACCAGAGTCCCTTCCCTTCCACGCGGTCGCCGCGGTTGGGGCCAACCGTCTATGTGAAACCAAAAGGCCATTCCCACGCGGTCGCACGGTCGCACGCCTGACGGCTGACCGTTTCACGTGAAACGAAGAGCCACCCCGACTCCGCGCACCCCAGTTTGAGGCGACCCTAGGCGGGCGACCACCCGTGCGGCCTGTAGGCAACCGCGCGGACGCCCCCAGGGGCCCGGAGAGCGGCCGGCAGGGTCAGATCGGCCCCCGAACATACGATCCGCGGGCGAACCCCGGAGAGGGCCGTAGGGGCCGCCCGGCATGCCAGACACGGCCCGTCGCTCCGCACCCGTCCGGCAAAGCCGACCCGAAACGACTCGGCCGCGTCGTCCGCAGGGGACGACGCGGCCGAGACCGACGAGCTGCAATCACTCCTGGGGCTGGTCCTCCTGGCCCACGCCGATGATGCCCACAATCCGCTCCAGGTCGTCGACCGTCGCGAACTCGATGGTGATCTTGCCCTTGCTCCGGCCGATGTCGACCTTCACCCGGGTGTCGAACCGGTCGGAAAGCCGGTCCGCCAGATCCGACAGCGCCGGCGCGTGCGGCTTCGGCCGGCGCTTGGCCGCCGCCGTGCTCTTCGCGGGGCCGTCGCCCAACGCCAGCGCCACCATCTCCTCGGTGGCGCGTACGGAGATCCCCTCGGCGACGATCCGCTTTGCGAGCTGTTCCTGCGCCTCGGCGTCGTCCAAGCTGAGGAGCGCCCGGGCATGGCCGGCGGAGAGCACCCCAGCGGCGACCCGCCGCTGCACCTGGGCCGGCAGGTTCATCAGCCGGATCGTGTTGGAGATCTGCGGCCGGCTCCGGCCGATCCGCCGGGCCAACTCCTCGTGGGTCGCCCCGAACTCCTCCAGGAGTTGCTGGTACGCGGCCGCCTCTTCCAGCGGGTTGAGGTTGGCCCGGTGAATGTTCTCCAGCAGCGCGTCCCGGAGCATCGCGTCGTCCTTGGTGTCCCGGACGATGGCGGGGATGCTCTCCCGACCAACCGCCTGGGCGGCCCGCCAGCGCCGCTCACCCATGACGAGCTCGTACTTCTCGCCGTCGAGTTGGCGCACCACGATCGGCTGGAGGAACCCGACCTCCTGGATCGAGGTCTTCAGCTCCTCCAAGGCATCCTCGTCGAAGACCTGCCGGGGCTGCTTCGGGTTCGGCACGATGGCGTCGACCGGGATCTCGGCGAAGCGTGCCCCGGGCACCGGGCTCAGCTGGGGCTCGGGCTCGGCCGTCGGAGTGGGCGCTCCGACGACGGCAGCAGCCGCGCCGGCCACGGGTGTGGTCGGGACGGTCGGTGCCGTACCGCTCTCGGCATCGGCGGCCGCCGGGGCGCTGCCCGCCACCGGTCCGGTGGGGATGAGGGCACCGAGCCCTCGGCCCAGACCGCCGCGAGGACGGTTCTTCATGCGACGCCTCCCAGCGACTTCTCCGCACTACGCATTCCGGCTCACCGGCTCCTTGACGCCCCGCTCGGCGATCTCCTGGGCGGCCTCGAAGTAGCACGTGGCTCCCCGCGAACCGGGATCGTAGGTCATCACCGACTGGCCGTAGCTCGGCGCCTCGGAGACCCGGACGTTCCGGGGGATGACGGCCTGGAGCACCTTGTCCCCGAAGTGGTTCCGGACGTCCTGCTCCACGGCGTCGGCGAGCCGGGTACGCCGGTCGTACATGGTCAGCAGGATGGTGGAGACCTCAAGCTTCGGGTTGAGGTGCTGGCGGACCAGGTTGATGTTGTTGATCAGCTGGTTGAGGCCCTCCAGCGCGTAGTACTCGCACTGGATGGGGATCAGCACCTCCTGCGCGGCGACCAGTGCGTTGACGGTCAGCAGGCCGAGCGAGGGCGGGCAGTCGATGAAGACGTAGTCGAAGTGCCCCGGGTACGCGGCGATGGCGCGGGCCAGCCGGGACTCACGGGCGACCACCGACACGAGTTCGATCTCGGCACCGGCCAGGTCGATGGTGGCCGGTACGCACCACAGGTTCGGGATGCCCTCGACCGCCTGCGCCACGTCCTCCAGCGGCACGCCGTCGATCAGGCAGTCGTACACGTCGGGGATGCCGGTGTGGTGCGGGACGTTGAGCCCGGTGGAGGCGTTGCCTTGCGGGTCGAGGTCGACCACGAGGACCCGGTTGCCGTGGAGGGCGAGCGCCACCGCCAGGTTCACCGTTGTCGTGGTCTTGCCCACGCCGCCCTTCTGGTTCGCGACGCACATCACGCGGGTCCGGTCCGGACGAGGCATGGTCACCTCGCCACTGGGATTCAGGATCTGCACGGCGCGCATAGCCTCCATAGCCAACGGTGGGTCATCCTCTTCGCGCGTCGGGGTTTCACGTGAAACGTACGTGCCGGCGCCGGGTTCGGCACCGTAGCCCGCGACCGGTGGCATGTCGGGCGGTACCACCACGCCGGCGACCACGTCCGGGGCCACCTGCGGGGTCGGCTGCTGCGGCACGCCCGAGACCGGTGGCTGCGGCTCGTAGCGACCGGGCACGGCCGCGTTGCCGCGCACCGGGGCCGGACGCGCGCTCGGGGCGTTCCCCGGCCCACCCGTCGGGTCGTGCGGCTCGCGTGCCATTGGGATGTTCGCCGGCACCGAGGAGGTCGGCCGGCCCGGCACGTCCTGGTGGACCACCGGATCGCGCTCCGCTGGACGCGTGGACGGGCCGTCGGCGTCGCCGCTCACCGGCCAGCCCTGGTAGTCGGTTTCACGTGAAACGAGGTCGTCCGCAGAGGGTCGTCCTCCTGGCCCGGTCACCCGTGGATCGTCGTACCTGCCGTCGTCATGCACCTGTCATCCCTGCCCGCTCCGGATGGTCGGTCCGCACCCCGTCAATCGGGCCCCGCGCTCTCGGCGCGGCGTCAAGGCCCGGCGGGAACGGTCGGGTTCGGGTGCCTCCCGGCACCGCCGCTCCACACTATCGACGCGCGGTCAGCCTACGGCGGTCGGGCGCAGCGGGTCCACGTCGGGTTCTCGTCGATCGGTGGGACGCACCCGGTCGAACGACTGGATCCGGTCCAGGAGGCCGTTACGGCGTCAGCGGTTCCGGTCGCGGCCACCGCGACGCCGGCCACCCCGCGAGCGCTTCGGCCCCTTCTTCCGGGCCGGGCCGACCACCCGTTCCCGGACCACCTCGATCACCGTCGCCGGTGGGTCGATCACGCCCACCCCGCACCGGTGCACCTCCGGCTCGCCACCACCGAGCCTGGCCACCGCCGCGCCATGCTCGGTGATCTCCTCGGCCGCCGAGGCGCCCTTGAGCGCCATCAGCCGCCCGCCGGGCGCCACCAGCGGCAGGCACCAGGCGGCGAGCCGGTCCAGCGCGGCGACGGCCCGGGCGGTCACGATGTCGGCGCTGATCGCGGGGGTCTCGCGGGTACCGGCGGCCGCCTCCTCCGCCCGCCCGCGGAACACCCGGACGGTCCTGGTCAGGCCCAGCTGCTCCACCGCCTCGACGAGGAAGGCGGTCCGCCGGGCCAGCGGCTCGACGAGCGTCACAGTGAGGTCGGGCCGGGCGATCGCCAGCACCAGGCCGGGCAGCCCGGCGCCGGAGCCCACGTCGATGACGCTCGCCCCCTCAGGGATCCGCTCGGCCATCGCCGCGCAGTTGAGCAGATGCCGCTCCCAGAGCCGCGGCGTCTCGCGGGGGCCGATCAGGCCGCGCACCACACCGTCCGTCGCCAGCAGTTCGGCGTACGCGGCGGCCAGGTCGAGCCGGTCGCCGAAGAGGGTACGGGCGGCGTCCGCCAGCTCGGGCGGCAGCGTCACCTCGGCCGGGGACGGCCGGTCGCCGGACGTCGCAGACCCGGAGGCCGGCCCGATGGACCGCTCGGCATCGTCCAGAAGGGACGGAGCCGCCGGGGCGTCGACGTTGGCGGGGTCACCGGCGGCGGCCGGCTCGGCGAACACCGGCTCGATGGAACCCACCGGCGCGACGGGGCCAGACTCCTCCGCCGGGGCCGACGGCTCGCCGGATCCGGACGCTGGCGCTCGCTCACCGGAGAAGGCCGGGGTCGACGACCCGTGCGGGACGGAGCGGTCCGCCGACGCATCGGACTCCGCCGGCTCGGCGGAGAAGGTCGGGTCGGCCGCGGTCGACGGCGTGCCGGAGTACGACGCCTCGGCCGGAACGGCGGGGTCGCCGTCGGAGAAGATCGGGTCGACGGTCGGGTCCGGATGCACAGACGACGGCCCGGGCGGCGTACCACCCGGGCCGGTCACGGCACCCGCCGTCGTCTCGTCGTGGGCCACCCCGTCAGTCCGCCACCGGCCGGACGATGATCCGGCGGTTCGGCTCGACGCCCTCGGACTCGCTCTCCACGCCACTCATCGCGTTCACCACGTCGTGCACGCACTTACGCTCGAACGCGGACATCGGCTCCAGGCGCACCGGCTCGCCGTACTCCTTGACCTTCTCCACCGCGTTGCGTGCGACGGCGGCGAGCTCCTTGCGCCGGGCGGCCCGGTAGCCGCCGACATCGAGCAGCAGGCGGCTCGGCGAGCCGGTCTGCCGGAACACCGCCAGCCGGGTCAGCTCCTGAAGCGCCTCCAGGGTGGCGCCGCGCTGGCCGATCAGGTTCTGCAGCCCGCCGCCGACCACCTCGACGACCGGGCGGCCGCCGGAGACCATTTCGTCGATGTCGCCGTCGTAGTCGAGGATGTCGAGCAGACCCTCGACGTAGTCGGCCGCGATCTCGCTCTGCCGGAACAGGTCGCTGTCGGCCGGGGCCTTCTTCTCCTGGGCCTCCTCGGCCTGAATCTCCTCGGCCTCGTCGGTGGCGGCCGGCAGGGTCTCCTCGTCCAGGGACGGGTCGGCGCTGGGGATGCTGGTGTCGGTCACGGTCTCATCTCCGTACTCGCTCGGCCGGACCGTCGGGTCCGCTGGTCTCCCGAGGCCGGCGGGAGGTTCGCCGATGCCCTCGGGCACGTCTGTACGGGCAGTTTCGCCCGTGACCGCGCTCCGCGCGGTGGGTTCCGGCCCGGCGCCGACCTTTCGGCGGCTGCTCGGGGGCCGGTACGGGCCGCCACCGGGAGCCCGGCGGCGGCCCGGAGGCTCAGGCCTGCCGCTTGGCGGGGCGGCCCTTCTTCGGGTTGACCGGCTTGGCGCCGGGCTTCGGGGCGGCCACCTTCGGAGCGGCCGCCGGGGCCTTGGCCGCCGGCTGGGCGGTCTTGCGGCCGAACAGGCCACCGCTCTTGGCGGGCTGGGCCGTGCCCTTCGTGCCGGCGGCGCCCTTCGGGGGCACCAGCGGCGGGAACTTCCGCAGCACCCACTGCTGCTGGCCGAGGGTGAAGAGGTTGTTGGTGACCCAGTAGATGATCACACCGATCGGGAAGATCGAGCCGGAGACCAGCAGCGACACCGGAATGCCGTAGAGCATCAACCGCTGGACCATGCGCTGCTGCGGGTCCTCGGCCCAGCCGGTCTTCAGGATCATCTGGCGGCTGGTCAGGTAGGTCGTGGCGATCATGATGGCGACCAGGATGCCGGCCACGATCTTGACGGTGTGTCCGCTGGCACCCAGCCGGGCCAGTTCGTCCGCGGTGGAGCCGAACTTGCCGGCGATCGGCGCGCTGAAGAGCTTGGCGTGTGCGGCGCTGTCGAACTGCTCCACGGTCCAGCCGTAGAGGGTCTTCTGGGTCTTGCCCGGGTCGAGCCGCCGCAGGGTGTGGAACAGGCCGAGGAAGACGGGGATCTGGAGGAATATTGGAAGGCAGCCCATCAGCGGGTTGGCCTTTTCCTTCCGGTAGAGCTCCATCATCTCCTTCTGGAGCGTCTCCCGGTCACCCTTGTGCTTCTCCTGGAGCTCCTTGACCTTGGGCTGGAGCGCCTGCATGGCCCGCTGCGACTTGATCTGCTTGACGAAGATCGGGAAAAGGATCACCCGGACCGTGACCACCAGGAAGATGATGGCCAGGATCCAGGACCAGTTCGTCCCGATCACCGCTGCGGTCGGCACGATGGCGTCCCAGGCCGAGTGCCAGGTCAGCAGGATCCACGAGATCGCGTAGTAGATCCAGTCGAGACTCAATTCTCAGGCTCCAGTCACATCGGCACGTCGGCGGTCGCCCGGCTCCGGCACCGGGTCGTGTCCGCCTGGGTGGAAAGGGTGGCAGCGCGACAGCCGCCGGACCGTCAGCCAGGCTCCCCGCAGCGCACCGTGCCGGGACACCGCCTCGACGGCGTAGGCACTGCACGACGGGTAGAACCGGCAGCGGGCCGGCAGTGCCGGACTTATCCACCGACGGTACGCGATGATGGGCACCAGCAGCATGCGGGCACCGGTAGTGGTCGGCCGCGGGGCGGTGGTCCGGTCGCTCACCGGGACCGCCGGCCCCGGGCGGTCCGGGCGGCCGCGATGGCGGCGTCCAGGTCGGCCCCGAGCCGGGCGTACGACGCCTCGGCGGCCGGGGGGAGGGCCCGCACCACCAGGGTGCTCCCGGCGGGCAGGTCGGACAGGCGCTCGCGGACCAGGTGCCGGAGTCGCCGCCGGACCTTGTTGCGCACCACGGCATTGCCGACCGCCTTGGACACGACGAAGCCGGCGCGGCTGGGTGCGGAGGTCACCGCACCGCGGTTCCGCGCCGGCTCCGGCGAGGTTGTCACGGTAGGTCCGGTCGGCTGGGGGAGGGTCAGGTGGACCACAACGGCCCCACGGCCGACGCGTCGGCCACCCCGGACCGCTGCGGCGAAGTCGCTACTGCGCCGCAGTCGCTGCGCGGCGGTCAGCACGACTGCCCACGTCCCCGGACCGGACCGGTCGGCCTCAGGCCGACAGGCGGGCGCGGCCCTTGGCGCGACGGGTCGAAAGGATGGCGCGGCCGGCACGGGTGCGCATGCGCAGCCGGAAGCCGTGGGTCTTCGCGCGTCGGCGGTTGTTCGGCTGGAAGGTGCGCTTGCTCACGTCAGGCTCTCCGTTGTCGTACGCCCCGCGCGGGGGATCGCCCGGGGTCGTGTGGTGGTCCAGGCCACCTCGGCGGTGGCCTCCGATCGGTGCTGCCCGACGTCGCGGGTCCTCGGCGATGCGGGGTGGCGACCGCGGACAGCAAGCACCCGTCACCCTAGCAGAGGGCGCGAGAGCAGCCGCTCCAGCCTACGCAGGGGGGCAATGACCGTCAAACATCACACCCCGGACCGTTGTCCGTGCCGGAGCACGACCGAAGGGGCGGTTTTCACTGATGTTGACAAGGGTGCCACTGCGTCGACGGTTGATGGCGCGGGGTCCGCGCTGTTAGCGTGCCCGATTGCGGTCAGCGTCGGGGGTCCGGGTTGTCGCTGACAGGCAGGACCGGACAAGGTTGTGAATCGTTCGGCACGGTGAACCCGCTTCAACGCCTCCAGGACACAAGGGGGGGCAGGTCCGACCCGCGTCCGGTGGGCGGCCACAATCGGTCGGTACACACAGGCTGTGGATAACTTGTGGATGACGACCGGTCAGCCGTCCGGGCGGGCGTGAGGAGAGGCGAGGGGGTGGCACGACGGTGACCGGAGCGATCGACCTCGCCGCGGTGTGGACGGCGGCGACCGACGAGCTCGCCGACGAGATCATCTCCGCGCAGCAGCGGGCCTACCTCCGGCTGACCCGACTGCGGGCGATCGTCGAGGACACCGCCCTGCTCTCCGTACCGGACGCCTTCACCCGGGACGTGATCGAGTCCCGCCTCCGCCCAGCCATCACCGAGGCGCTGAGCCGGCGGCTCGGCCGGCCGATCCAGGTGGCCGTCACCGTGCGGGTCGCCGAGGACGGCCGCACCTCGGGCACCGTCTACCGCAGCGCCCCTGAGCCGGCGGAGCTCGACGCCCCCCAGGACCTGCTCAGCGGCTTCGACCAGCCCGGCCCGCCGGTGGCGGCGCCCGGCTTCCCCGAGCTCGGCTTTCCGGCCCGGCCCGACGCCCCCGGGTACGCCGAGCAGCCGCTCGAGGAGCCGGCCCCGCGGCAGCGCACGCCCGACGGCGGCCGGCCGCAGCTCATCCCGAGCAGCCGGGACGGGCAGGACACCCTGTTCAGCGCCACCTTCGCCGAGCCGCTGCGCGCCGCCCCCGAGCGCCGGAGCTTCGACGAGGGCCCCCGGGGCGAGGCGCCGTCCCCCGACCGCCGCGCCTACGAGCCCCGCTACCGCGAGGCCCCCGGCCCGGCGGACGCGCCGCCGCTGCGCGGCCTGCCCACCGGCGGTGCCACGGACTCGGGACCCGGGCGCAGTGGCGCGGATCACCGTCCCGGCGGCGCACCCGACCGCCGACTGCCCGGCGGCGCGGAGACCGGTGGCAACCGGCTCAACCCGAAGTACATGTTCGAGACGTTCGTCATCGGCTCGTCGAACCGGTTCGCGCACGCCGCGAGCGTCGCGGTGGCGGAGTCGCCGGCGAAGGCGTACAACCCGCTCTTCATCTACGGCAGCTCCGGGCTGGGCAAGACCCACCTGCTGCACGCCATCGGGCACTACGCCACGACGCTGGGCAACGCCCGCTCGGTCCGGTACGTCTCGACCGAGGAGTTCACCAACGACTTCATCAACTCCCTGCGGGACGACAAGACCAGCGCGTTCCAGCGCCGCTACCGGGACGTGGACATCCTCCTGATCGACGACATCCAGTTCCTGGAGAACCGGGAACGGACCCAGGAGGAGTTCTTCCACACCTTCAACACGCTGCACAACGCCAACAAGCAGATCGTGATCACCTCCGACCGGTCGCCGAAGCAGCTCGCGACGCTGGAGGATCGGCTGCGGACCCGGTTCGAGTGGGGCCTGCTCGCCGACATCCAGCCGCCGGACCTGGAGACCCGGATCGCGATCCTGCAGAAGAAGGCGGCCCAGGAGCGGCTGTTCGCCCCGGCGGACGTGCTCGAGTTCATCGCCTCCCGGGTGTCGAACTCGATTCGGGAACTGGAGGGCGCGCTGATCCGGGTCACCGCGTTCGCCAGCCTCACCCGTTCGTCGGTGGAGCTGTCCCTCGCCGAGGAGGTGCTGCGCGACTTCATCCCCGATGGCGCCGGCCCGGAGATCACCGCCGACCAGATCATGGTCTCCACCGCGGACTACTTCGGGGTGAGCCTGGAGGACCTGCGTGGCCACTCCCGCTCCCGGGTGCTGGTCAACGCCCGCCAGGTGGCCATGTACCTGTGCCGGGAGCTGACCGACCTGTCGCTGCCCCGGATCGGCCAGGCCTTCGGCGGCCGGGACCACACCACGGTCATGCACGCCGACCGGAAGATCCGCCAGCAGATGGCCGAGCGTCGCTCGCTCTACAACCAGATCGCCGAGCTGACCAACCGGATCAAGCAGACCACCTGAGTCGTACGCCGTCGCGGGACGACGGCGCAGCGCCCGGCCGGAAGCACCGGCCGGGCTTTTTTCGTGCCGGTGGACGCCGATGGCTTGACCCTCGACCGGGTCGAGGGCTCACGATCGGCGTCGTGTTCGTCCACACCCCGGCCCGGTTGTCCACATCCCCTGTTCCACAGTCGGTGGAAAACCACGCTCCGTCCGGACCCGGTTACCCACAAACTGTGGACAACCCCTGGGGAAGGTGCTGTGGATGCCTGGGGACGACGATCCCGTTTTCCACCGACGACGGTCGACCTGTGGGCGGGCTGTTGAAGGTTCTGGGGATGATGTCGATCGACGCCGTCCGGCTCGTCCACAACGCTGGGGAGAAACCCCGTGGATTAGCGGTGGACAACCGGTGGACAACCGTGGACAACCTGGGGGCGAGACGTGGCTGTGGACCGGGACACGACTTTCACCCCTGGTTCTCCACAGTCAAACCACCGGTGGATAACCTGCCTGACCTGCGCGGACGATGGTTCTCCACAGTTTGCACAGGTGCGATGAAGACGATGAGTTATCTCTTCTAAACAACAAAAACCAATCATCACCGTTGGACTTCCTGTGGATCGGGCCGGAGCACTGCCGTCGGCAGTCCCCCCGGCACCTGGATCCACGGGGTCGGGCGCACAGCCGATGCCCACGCGCCCTAAGGTGCGATGGGTACCCGCACGGTCGGGCGGGACGGGTGACAGCGGTCGGCATGAGAGAGTTGTCGCTGACGTCGACGCGGAGGCATTGATGAAGTTCCGAGTGGAGCGCGACGCGCTCGCCGAGGCGGTCGCGTGGACCGCCAAGAGCCTGCCCAACCGACCTTCCGTACCGGTGCTGGCCGGAGTGATGCTCCGGGTCACCGACGGCAACCTCCAGGTTTCCGGCTTCGATTACGAGGTCTCCAGCCAGGTCACCGTCGAGGTGCAGGGTGACGCCGACGGCGCCGCCCTCGTCTCCGGCCGCCTGCTCGCCGAGATCACCAAGGCGCTTCCGGCCAAGCCGGTGGACATCGCCGCCGTCGGCGCCCATCTGGAGCTGGTCTGCGGCAGCGCCCGCTTCACCCTGCCGACCATGCCGGTCGAGGACTACCCGAGCCTGCCGGAGATGCCGGAGAGCGCCGGCACGGTCGACGCCGGCGCCTTCGCTGCCGCCGTGGCCCAGGTGGCCGTCGCCGCCGGCCGGGACGAGACGCTGCCGATGATGACCGGCGTCCGCGTCGAGCTCTCCGGCAGCACCCTGGCGATGCTCGCCACCGACCGCTACCGCCTCGCCCTGCGCGAGATGGAGTGGAACCCGGACGACCCCGAGATCAGCCTCAACGCCCTGGTACCCGCCCGGACGCTGAACGACACCGCCAAGGCTCTCGGCCCGCTCGGCGGCCAGGTGACCATGGCGCTCTCCCAGGGTGGCGCTGGCGAGGGCATGATCGGCTTCTCCGGCGGCACCCGCCGGACCACCAGCCGGCTGCTCGACGGGGCCAACTACCCGCCGGTCCGTTCGCTCTTCCCGTCTACCCACAACGCCGAGGCCCGGGTTTCGGTCAGCACCCTGATCGAGGTGGTCAAGCGCGTCGCCCTGGTCGCCGAGCGGACCACCCCGGTGCTGCTCAGCTTCAGCTCCGACGGCCTGGTCGTGGAGGCGGGCGGCACCGAGGAGGCGCGGGCCAGCGAGGCCATGGAGGCCACCTTCACCGGCGACCCGTTGACCATCGGCTTCAACCCGCAGTATCTGATCGACGGCCTGGCCAACCTGGGTGCCCAGCACGCCCTGCTCTCGTTCGTCGACGCCTTCAAGCCCGCGGTGATTTCCCCCGTCGGCGAGGATGGCGAGGTCATCCCGGGGTACCGGTACCTCATCATGCCGATCCGCGTGTCCCGCTGATCGCAGCCAGCAAGACCCAGACGTACGGAGGTAGGAGCAGATGCAGCTCGGCCTGGTAGGACTCGGCCGGATGGGCGGCAACATGCGGGAGCGGTTGCGCGCCGCCGGGCACGAGGTGGTCGGCTACGACCGCAACGCGGAGCTGAGCGACGTCGCGAGCCTCGCGGAGCTGGCCGAGAAGCTGGAGTCCCCCCGCGCGGTCTGGGTGATGGTGCCGGCGAGCGTCACCGACGCCACCATCGACGAGCTCGCCGGCGTGCTCGGCGAGGGCGACATCATCATCGACGGCGGCAACTCCCGGTTCAGCGACGACGCCCCGCGCGCCGAGCGCCTGAACGAGCAGGGCATCGGCTACATCGACGTCGGCGTCTCCGGCGGCGTCTGGGGCAAGCAGAACGGCTACGCCCTGATGGTCGGCGGCGCCCAGGAGCACGTTGAGCGGCTGCTGCCGATCTTCGAGGCGCTCAAGCCGGCCGGCGAGTTCGGCTTTGTGCACGCCGGCCCGGTCGGCGCCGGCCACTACGCCAAGATGGTGCACAACGGCATCGAGTACGGCCTGATGCACGCCTACGCGGAGGGCTACGAGCTGCTGGCCAAGTCCGAGCTGGTGACCAACGTGCCGGGCGTCTTCAAGTCCTGGCGCGAGGGCACCGTGGTCCGGTCCTGGCTGCTCGACCTGCTCGACCGGGCGCTGGACGAGGACCCGGAGCTGGCCGAGCTGAGCGGCTACACCGAGGACACCGGCGAGGGCCGCTGGACCGTCGACGAGGCGGTCCGGCTGGCCGTGCCGCTGAACGTCATCACCGCCTCCCTCTTCGCCCGGTTCGCGTCCCGCCAGGACGACTCGCCGGCGATGAAGGCCGTCGCCGCGCTGCGCCAGCAGTTCGGCGGGCACGCCGTCCACAAGCGCTGACCGGTATCCACAGCCTGTGTACGTCCGCCGGCTCGAACTGGTCGACTTCCGCTCGTACGAGCGGGTCGGCGTCGACCTGGAGCCCGGCCCGAACGTGCTGATCGGCGCCAACGGCGTCGGCAAGACCAACCTGGTCGAGGCGTTGGGCTACGTGGCGACCCTGGACTCGCACCGGGTCGCCACGGACGCCCCCCTGGTCCGGATGGGCGCCTCCTCGGCGGTGATCCGCTGCGCCGTGGTACACGAGGGCCGGGAACTCCTGGTCGAGCTGGAGATCGTCCCCGGCAAGGCCAACCGGGCCCGGCTGGGTCGTTCCCCGGCGCGCCGCGCCCGGGACGTGCTGGGCGCACTGCGGCTGGTGCTCTTCGCCCCGGAGGACCTGGAACTGGTCCGCGGCGACCCGGCCGAGCGCCGCCGCTACCTCGACGACCTGCTGGTCACCCGCCAACCCCGGTACGCGGGCGTGCGCGCCGACTACGAGCGGGTGGTCAAGCAGCGCAACGCCCTGCTGCGGACGGCGTACCTGGCCCGCAAGACGGGTGGCTCGCGGGGTGGAGATCTGTCGACCCTGGCGGTCTGGGACACCCATCTGGCCCACCACGGGGCCGAGCTGCTCGCCGGTCGGCTGGAGCTGGTCGCGGCGCTCGCCCCACACGTGGCGAAGGCGTACGACGCGGTGGCGGCCGGCAAGGGCGCGGCCGGGATCGCGTACCGGCCGTCGGTGGAGCTGCCCGAGCCGACGACCGATCGGGCGATGCTGGCCGAGGCGCTGGGTGCCGCGCTGACCGAGCAGCGGTCGGCGGAGATCGAACGCGGCACCACCCTGGTCGGCCCGCACCGCGACGACCTCGCCCTCACCCTCGGCCCGCTCCCCGCCAAGGGGTACGCCAGCCACGGTGAGTGCTGGTCGTACGCCCTCGCGCTGCGGCTGGCCGGATACGACCTGCTGCGCGCCGACGGGATCGAGCCGGTACTGGTGCTCGATGACGTCTTCGCCGAGCTGGACGCCGGCCGCCGGGAGCGGCTGGCCGAGCTGGTCGGCGGGGCCAGCCAGCTCCTGGTGACCTGCGCGGTGGACGACGACGTGCCGGCGGCCCTGCGGGGCACCCGGTACGCGGTGGGCGAGGGGACGGTACGCCGTGTCGGATGAGGTCGAACTCCCACCCGCCCGGCTGGGGCCGGGACGCGGTGGGCGTACCCCCGAGGGGCCGGACGGGAAGACGGGCGGCGAGGCGGCCGCGGACCTGCCGGCCGGGGCGTCCGGGCCGGAGCTGGCCCGGGCGGTGCTGGACGCGGCGAAGGCCCGCCGGCAGGCGGCGGCGACCACCCGGCGGCGCGGCGCGGTACGCGGCGACGGCGAGCCGCGGCCGCGCGGCTACTCCGGTCCCGGGCCGGATCCCCGCGATCCGCAGCCGCTCGGCGCCGTGCTGGACAAGCTGGTCAAGGCGCGCGGATGGCAACAGCCGGCGGCCGAGGCGACGGTCTTCGGCGCCTGGGAACGGGTGGTCGGGCCGGAGGTGGCGCAGCACAGCCGCCCGGTCAAGCTTGAGAACGGCGAGTTGACCGTGGAGGCCCGCTCGACGGCGTGGGCCACCCAGCTGCGGCTGCTCGCCGGCTCACTGCTCCAGCAGATCGCCCGCGAGGTGGGCCACAATGTGGTGCGCAAGCTGCACATCCACGGCCCGGCCGCGCCGTCCTGGTCGCGCGGACCACGCCGGGTCCGCGGCCGCGGACCGCGCGACACGTACGGCTGACGGTCAGTGACCGCCGCGCCGGGCCTCCCGCTCCGCGCGCTTGCGCTCCCGCTGCTCGCGGCTCCACTGCTTGCGCTGCTCGAGGTCCTGCTTCCAGGCGTCGCGGGCCTGTCGCGAGCCGCCCTGCACCGCGCCCGACACGTCTCCCGGGCCGGCGAGGTTACGGAACACCCAACCCATCAGGCGGCCGCCCTTGCCTGAAGCGTCGCCCACCTGCTCGTCGCCGCTCATCCGCCTGGCCTCTCCCTCGCCCATCGGACACGATTTGTGCGCCAACTATTGGTACACCAATCGTTGCTACGATCGCAACGACGACGAGGAGGACGAGGGTGGCCGACCAGTTTGAAGGCGATCCCCTGGCGCTGGAGCAGCAGGTGTGCT
Organism: Micromonospora sp. NPDC005806; assembly: GCF_042871425.1. Lineage (NCBI taxonomy): Bacteria > Bacillati > Actinomycetota > Actinomycetes > Micromonosporales > Micromonosporaceae > Micromonospora > Micromonospora sp. NPDC005806. Next base: position 153,438 of record NZ_JBIAIL010000005.1, read on the forward strand.
TCGCGCTCTCCGTCGCCGCACGCGGCGTCGTCGCGGTCTACCGCCCGCTGCTGGAGCCGATGGGGCTGACCCATCCGCAGTACCTGGTGATGCTGGCGCTCTGGCAGTCCGCCCCGCTGTCCGTGCGGGAGCTGAGCCGGCTGCTCCAGCTCGACCCCGGCACGCTGTCACCCCTGCTCAAGCGCCTCGAGGCCGCCGGTTATGTGCGGCGCGAGCGGGACGCGTCGGACGAGCGCAGCCTCGCCGTCTCGCTCACGGCCAGCGGTCAGGCGCTCCGGGCACAGGCCGAGCGGATTCCGCCCGCGATCGTGGCGCGGCTCGGCCTGCCGCTGGCGGACCTGCGGCACCTGCACACGGTGCTGACCGAGGTGATCGCGGCGGCCAACCGGGCCGCGACGGCCGGACCCGATCCGGCCGGGCAGCCGGGTCAGGCGTCGGCGTAGACGGCGAAGCCGCGGTCGGCGCAGCGCCGGTAGAAGGCGGCCAGCACGCTCAGCTCGGCGCAGGTGAAGTTCCACTGCGGCGGGTCGCCGTTCTCGTCGCGCAGCTTGTCCAGCCGGCTGTCCAGCCAGCGCAGCTGCTGCTCGGCCAGCCGGCCGTCGCCCAGCAGGGACCGGAGCACCTCGCTGACCGATTCGAAGGTCACCGCCTCATCGATCGTCCGGTGCCGGGCGATGAACTTCTCGACCCCGTCGGCGATCCAGGAGCACCCGTCCGGGTCGATCACCGGGTCCTCGTCCTCGGCGGCGTTCTCCGTGGCGTAGAGCACATTTTCCAGGCCGAGGATCAGGTCGACCAGTTCGGTGTATGCGGTCGCGCGGACCGTGCCGGTCTTGGCGATCAGCTCGGCGAGCGCCGCGGTGGGGGCGGAGATGCGTGGCATGTCCACGATCTCGCCGAAGTCGACGAACTCGGCCGGCGCGACCGGATCGTAGAAGCGGCCGGTCCGCGGCCAGTGCACCGCGACGTTGTCCAGCCCCATCTGGCGTCACCTCTCACCATGCGTTGTCGGACCGATCGGGTCGATCGTCCTGGTTCGGTCCGCCGGAGATCAAGGCCGCAGCGGCGGCGCCGCAAAGGTACGGCACGGCCAGTCCCGCCGCGACCCCCGGTCGGTTACGCGCCGGTACCGATCCGGTGGCCGGCCGCGCCCTCGATCAGGGCATGGCGTGTAGGGGGAGTCGCGGGCAGCGCAATTCGGCCGGCTACGTAGTTCTCAGCCGCCGCGCAGGGGTGCCGAGTGGCGGTTTGGTCGGCTGCGCAGAGTAAGATTGATGGCGAGACGAAAGACCCGACACGGAGCGACGGACAGGGGCCCCAGGGCCCTTGATCATTGTCCCGGGTCGGGTCGAGCCGATCGCGATCCGCGGGCAACCGCGGCGACCGGCGTAGCGATCCGTGACCTGGACAACCGGGGATCGGTCCGCGCGCGCCGACGTCGTGTCCTGTCCGCCGAACCCGCGCCCCGCGCCCTGGCGCGGCCGGTGCGAGAAAGTGGCCGAGGGTGGCAGCGGAGGACAACAAGAAGTACGGCGCCGAGTCGATCACCGTCCTCGAGGGGTTGGAGGCGGTCCGGAAGCGGCCCGGTATGTACATCGGGTCCACCGGTGAACGCGGTCTGCACCACCTCGTGTGGGAGGTCGTCGACAACGCGGTGGACGAGGCGCTCGCCGGATACTGCGACACCATCGACGTGGTGCTGCTGACCGACGGCGGCGTACGGGTCACCGACAACGGGCGCGGCTTCCCGGTCGACCTCCACCCCAAGCTGAAGAAGCCGGGTGTCGAGGTCGCGCTGACCGTGCTGCACGCCGGCGGCAAGTTCGACGGCAAGGCGTACGCGGTCTCCGGCGGTCTGCACGGCGTCGGCGTCTCCGTGGTCAACGCCCTCTCCACGAGGATGGCGGTGGAGATCCACAAGGACGGCTTCGTCTGGCGGCAGCAGTACACCAACTCCAAGCCCAGCCCGCTGGAGAAGGGCGAGACCACCGACCGCACCGGCTCGGCGGTCTCCTTCTGGCCCGACCCGGACGTCTTCGAGACCGTCGAGCTGGACTTCCAGACCATCTACCGGCGCCTGCAGGAGATGGCCTTCCTCAACCGCGGCCTCACCATCCACCTGCTCGACGAGCGGGTCGCGGAGGGTGAGGAGGGCAAGCCGCGCGAGGTCACCTTCCTCTACAAGGGCGGTATCGCCGACTTCGTCCGGCACCTCAACGCCTCCAAGAACCCGATCCACCGGACGGTGGTCGAGTTCGGGGCCGAGGAGGACGGCATGTCGGTTGAGATCGCCATGCAGTGGAACGAATCGTACGGCGAGTCGGTCTACACCTTCGCCAACACGATCAACACGCACGAGGGCGGCACCCACGAGGAGGGCTTCCGGGCCGCGCTGACCAGCGTGGTCAACCGCTACGGCGCGGACAAGAAGCTGCTCAAGGGCGACGAGAAGCTCTCCGGCGAGGACATCCGCGAGGGCCTGGCCGCGATCATCTCGGTCAAGCTGGCCAACCCGCAGTTCGAGGGCCAGACCAAGACCAAGCTCGGCAACACCCCGGTGAAGAGCTTCGTGCAGCGGGTGTGCAACGAGTGGCTGGTCGACTGGTTCGACCGGAACCCGGCCGAGGCCAAGACGATCATCCAGAAGGCCTCGCAGGCGGCCCGGGCCCGGATCGCCGCCCAGCAGGCGCGCAAGCTGGCCCGGCGCAAGTCGCTGCTGGAGTCCGGCTCGATGCCGGGCAAGCTGGCCGACTGCCAGTCCACCGACCCGCGCGAGTCCGAGGTGTTCATCGTCGAGGGTGACTCCGCCGGCGGCTCGGCCAAGCAGGGGCGCGACCCGCGTACCCAGGCGATCCTGCCGATCCGCGGCAAGATCCTCAACGTGGAGAAGGCCCGGATCGACCGGGTGCTGAAGAACAACGAGGTCCAGGCGCTGATCACCGCGCTGGGCACCGGCATCCACGACGACTTCGACATCGAGAAGCTGCGCTATCACAAGATCGTGCTGATGGCCGACGCCGACGTCGACGGCCAGCACATCCAGACGCTGCTGCTCACCCTGCTGTTCCGCTTCATGCGGCCGCTGGTCGAGCTGGGCCACGTCTACCTGGCCGCCCCGCCGCTCTACAAGATCAAGTGGAACAAGAAGGGCGACGACGCCCAGTACGCGTACTCGGACCGGGAGCGGGACGGGCTGATCGCGCTGCGTCAGCAGAAGAAGCCCAACGCCCGGCCGGACGACATCCAGCGGTTCAAGGGCCTCGGCGAGATGAACTATCCCGAGCTGTGGGAGACCACGATGAACCCGGCCACCCGCACCCTGCGCCAGGTGACGCTCGACGACGCCGCAACCGCCGACGAGCTGTTCAGCGTGTTGATGGGTGAGGACGTCGAGGCGCGCCGGTCGTTCATCCAGCGCAACGCCAAGGACGTGCGGTTCCTCGACATCTGACGGACGACGCCGGGCCGGCGGGAGATCCACTGGCCGGCCCGGCGATCCACAGAGTTATCCACAGTCTGGCCGGTTTCCACAGCCGTTATCCACAGCACGAAAACGACTCTGAGTCTGATAAGGGTTAACAGTGACCGATACTCCCGAGTCCACCCCGAACGAGCCGGAGACCCCGGAGACACTGGCCGCGGTCGTGGCGCACGACCGGATCGAGCCGGTCGGCCTCGAGGTCGAGATGCAGCGCTCGTACCTCGACTACGCGATGAGCGTCATCGTCGGGCGGGCCCTGCCGGACGTCCGGGACGGGCTCAAGCCGGTCCACCGCAAGATCCTCTACGCCATGTTCGACTCCGGCTACCGGCCGGACCGTGGCTACGTGAAGTGCTCCCGCGTCGTCGGTGACGTGATGGGTCAGTTCCACCCGCACGGCGACTCGGCCATCTACGACGCGCTGGTCCGGATGGCGCAGCCCTGGTCGCTGCGCTACCCGCTGGTCGACGGCAACGGCAACTTCGGCTCCCCGGGCAACGACCCGGCCGCGGCCATGCGGTACACCGAGTGCAAGCTCGACCCGCTGGCCATGGAGATGCTGCGGGACATCGACGAGGACACCGTCGACCTGCAGGACAACTACGACGGCCGGGCCAAGGAGCCCACCATCCTGCCGTCCCGCATTCCCAACCTGCTGATCAACGGCTCCGAGGGAATCGCGGTCGGCATGGCCACCAAGATCCCGCCGCACAACCTGCGCGAGATCGGCGCGGCCGTGCAGTGGTGCCTGGAGCACCCGGAGGCCGACGAGGCGACCACCCTCGAGGCGCTGCTGGAGATCGTCAAGGGCCCGGACTTCCCGACCCATGGCCTGATCGTCGGCCAGGCCGGCATCCAGGACGCGTACCGGACCGGGCGCGGCTCGATCCGGATGCGCGCAGTGGTCGAGGTCGAGGAGGACAAGCGGGGCCGCCCGGCGCTGGTGGTCAGCGAACTGCCGTACCAGGTGAACCCGGACAACCTCGCGGAGCGGATCGCCGAGCTGATCAAGGAGGGCAAGCTCGGCGGCATCGCAGACATCCGCGACGAGTCCTCCGGTCGTACCGGCATGCGGATCGTGCTCGTGCTCAAGCGCGACGCGGTCGCCAAGGTGGTGCTGAACAACCTCTACAAGCACACCCAGCTCCAGGAGACCTTCGGCGCCAACATGCTGGCGCTGGTCGACGGCGTGCCGCGCACGCTCAACCTGGCCCAGTTCATCCGTTACTACGTCGAGCACCAGATCGAGGTCATCCGCCGGCGGACCGCGTTCCGGCTGCGCAAGGCCGAGGAGCGGGCGCACATCCTGCGCGGTCTGGCCAAGGCGCTGGACGCACTCGACGAGGTGATCGCCCTGATCCGGCGCTCGCCCACCGTCGAGGATGCCCGCCAGGGCCTGATCCGGCTGCTGGAGATCGACGAGGTCCAGGCGACCGCGATCCTCGACATGCAGCTGCGCCGGCTGGCCGCCCTGGAGCGGCAGCGGATCCTGGACGACCTGGCCAAGCTCGAGGTGGAGATCGCCGACCTCAAGGACATCCTGGCCAAGCCGGAGCGGCAGCGGCGGATCGTCTCCGAGGAGCTGGGCGAGATCGTCGCGAAGTGGGGCGACGATCGGCGAACGAAGATCATCCCGTTCGAGGGCGAGGTCTCGATGGAGGACCTCATCGCCCGCGAGGACGTGGTCGTCACCATCACCCGCACCGGGTACGCCAAGCGCACCAAGGTCGACCTCTACCGCTCTCAGCGCCGGGGCGGCAAGGGCGTCAGCGGCGCCAGCCTCCGTCAGGACGACATCGTCAGCCACTTCTTCGTATGCTCCACCCACGACTGGATCCTGTTCTTCACGAACAAGGGCCGGGTCTACCGGGCCAAGGCGTACGAGCTTCCCGAAGCCAGTAGGGTGGCCAAGGGCCAGCACGTGGCCAACCTGCTCGCCTTCCAAGCGGACGAGCAGATCGCGCAGATCATCGAAATCCCGAACTACCAGGTGGCCCCCTACCTGGTACTGGCCACGAAGAACGGCCTGGTGAAGAAGACTCGGCTCGAGGAGTTCGACTCCAACCGTTCCGGCGGAGTCATCGCGATCAACCTGCGCGATGAGGACGAGCTGGTCGGTGCTGCCCTCGTCGCCCCGACCGACGACCTGCTGCTGGTTTCCAAGAACGCCCAGGCGATCCGGTTCAACGCTTCCGACGAGGCGCTGCGCCCGATGGGTCGGGCCACCTCCGGCGTCATCGGCATGCGGTTCAGCGAGGAGGACGTCCTGCTTGCTATGGAGGTCGTCCGTGAGGGTATGGACATGGACGTGCTGGTCGCGACGAACGGGGGATACGCGAAACGTACCCCGATCGAGGAATACCCGGTCCAGGGCCGGGGAGGTAAGGGCGTGCTGACTGCGAAGATCACCGAGCGACGCGGTGGTCTGGTCGGTGCGGTGGTGATCAGCCCGGACGACGAGCTGTTTGCTATCACCAGCAACGGCGGCGTCATCCGGACTCCGGTGAAGCCTGTACGCCGTACGCGTGACCGGAACACAATGGGGGTTAAGCTGATGGACCTCCCGGACGGCGTGACTATCGTGGCGATTGCTCGCAATGCCGACGAGCCTGACGAACAGGACTAGTTGATGACGGAGACACAGGCGAAGTCGGGGAACACGGGGACCTCGGCCAACCCGGTCGACGAGGAGGCCGCACAGGGCGGTACACCAGCGACCGGCCGCGCGGCCGTGGGCCGGGCCACGGTCCCCGCCGATGCGCCTGCCCCGAAGTTCACCCGGGCCCCCGGCATGACGCCGCCGCCGGACAAGCCCGCGGAGGACTCGGGCGCGAGCGAGAAGACCGAACAGGCCAAGGCCGACACCCCGGCCCCCGGCGACTCCCCGGCCGCCCCCACGGCGACTGCGGCGACCGCGGCGAAGCCGGCCGCCACGGCGACACAGCCGCTCAAGCCGACGGGTACGGCCAAGCCGTCGACCGGCACCACCGGCACCCAGCCGCGCATCGGGGCCGGCCTTGGCAAGCCGTCACCGGACGGTGCCCGGGCCGGCGTCACCGGCCGCCCCGTCAACGGCGGCGGCCTGCCGCCGGGCATCAGCGGCGCGGCCGCCGTCGGGGCCGCGCGCGTCGGTGAGGCGGTACGCGCCGCGCGTACCTCGGTCAGCTCGGCCGCGTCGCGCGGACCACGCCGGGCCCGGCTGAACCTCAAGCGGATCGACCCGTGGTCCGTGATGAAGTTCGCGTTCGCGGTCTCCGTGGTGCTCTTCATCGTGGTGGTCGTCGCCACCTCGGTGCTGTACCTGGCCCTGGACGCGATGGGCGTGTTCAAGAGCGTCAACGACAGCCTGACCGACCTGGTCAGCGCCAGCGGCAGCCAGGGCGGCGGCTTCCGGATCACCGCCAAGGGCGTGATCCTCAGCTCCGCGCTGATCGGCCTGGTCAACGTCGTGCTCTTCACCGCCCTCGCCACCCTCGGCGCCTTCGTCTACAACGTCTGCGCCGACCTGGTCGGTGGAGTCGAGCTGACCCTCGCCGAGCGGGACTGAACCAACCGACGACGCCGGGGTGCCGCGTAAAGCGGTCGCCCCGGCGTCGCGTATCCGGGTAGGTTCGTTCATGGCGCGGGTGACGTCGCCACCGACCCCCCGATTTGGGGCCGGCGGCGGCGATGGGTTAACCTTGCTCGTCGCTACGCGGGGCTATAGCTCAGTCGGTTAGAGCGCAGAGCTGATAACTCTGAGGTCGCTGGTTCGATTCCAGCTAGCCCCACCGCACATCGTCCGACGGTGCAGTCGAGCGCGAGGGGTCCGCCCATGTTCAAGAAGTTCCTGATCCTCGCCGGCATCGTCGGCGTGGCCGCTGTTGTGGCCAAGAAGGTGAAGGCCTCGAACGACGAGCGCGCCCTGTGGCACGAGGCGACCACCGCGCCGGACCTCCGCTGACCGTCCCTCCGACTGCCAGCACCGGGCGACTTCGCCCACCCTCGGGGCCCTAGCTCAACTGGCAGAGCACTGCCTTTGCAAGGCAGGGGTTAGGGGTTCGAGTCCCCTGGGCTCCACCAGCACAAACACCGGTTGGCCTCGCTCCCGAGTACAGCCATTCGTACAGCCAAGCGGTCACGCCGTCCCCTCCTCGCCCAGAAGGCGATCGATGGCCGAGGCAGCCTGACGAGCCCGCGCCGGCAGGACGTGCCCGTAGGTGTCTGCCGTCATCCGAATCGTGGAGTGCCCCAGCAGCTCCATCACCGTTCGCAGCTCCTCGCCCTGGTCGAGGAGGAACGTGGCGAAGGCGTGCCGCAGGTCGTGCAGGTGCAGCCAGTCCAGTCCGGCCACCGCACGGAGCTGCTCGAAGCGGCGGTTCACGTTCCGCGGCTCCATCGGCGTTCCGATCGTGCTGGCGAAGACCAGGCCGTGATCCGACCACACCTCGCCGGCGGCGAGCCGCTCCTTGGCCTGGCGCACCCGCTGCAACTCCAACGCCCGCACCGCCAGGCCCGACAGCGGCAGCGGGCGGCTCGACCGGTGCGTCTTCGGCGGCACGAACTCCAGGCCTTGATCGGTTCGCTGGAGCGTTTGCCGAACAAACAGCGCCTTCCTCGCTAGGTCGACATCGGACCAGCGTAGCCCCAGCAGCTCAGCCCGCCGGAGCCCGGTCGCCAGCGCCAGGACGAACAGCGACTCCAACCGGTCCCCGGTGACCACCGACAGCAGCGTCTTGGCCTCCTCCGGCGTCAGCGCACGCCGCTCAGCCCGACCGAGGGCCGGCGGTTTGGCCGCCTTGGCGACGTTGCGCGGGACCAAGTCCATCCGCTCAGCGTCGGCTAGGGCGACGCGCAGGACCGCGTGCACCTTGATGATGCTGGCCGGCGCGAGCTTGCCCCGGAGCCCGGTGAGAAACCGCTGCACATCCCGAGGTGTCAACCGGTCGAGCTTGACCCCGCCCAGGCCCGGCACCAGGTGCGTAGTGACCGCAAGGCGGTAGCGAGCCAGGGTCGACGGGCGGGTGCCATCGTGCGTCTTCACGTCCCGCAGCCACTCGGTCAGCCAGGCTTCCAAGGTCCGACGCTGCGCCGTGAGGTCGACGCCCAGCTGTAGTTGGCGCCGCAGCTCGTCCCGCTTGCGGACAGCCTCAGCCTCACTCTTGGCGTAGACGTATTTCCGTTTCCGCTTGCCGTCGATCCAACCGAGGTCGATCACCGCCGCCCAGACACCCGGGCGCTGCTCGTACACCGAGCCCTCACCATGGGCACGACGACGCCGGCCCGTCATGCCGCGAACTCCTCAGTTGCCGAGAGGAAGTCATCAATCGCAGTCAGCGGAATGAGGCGAGCCCGCCCTGCCTTGATCGACCGCAGCCGTCCCGATCGCATCAGGACATACACGGTGTCTCGACACACGCCGAGCAGGGCCGCCGCTTCAGCCGGACGAACACTCTTCCTCTCGCTCATACTCCCTCCCCTTCCTGATCTACCGACTGAGCCGAGCAGATTGCCGAAACATCGGGCGGGTCGGTGGCCCGTCTCGCGGCGTCGAGCTTCGCCCGCCATTGGATGCGTTCGGAGATCGCTCTGAGGACCCGGTGGCCGAGGGGCGGGACGTCGGGGTCGGAGGGTTTGGCGAGTTCCCACGCGTGCCTCACCGCGTCGGAGCCAGCCGGGGCGGTGTCGGCGTCGGTGGTGACACCGAGCAGGGCTTTGACCCACTCGCGGCGGTCGGCCCGGTGGTCGGCCAGGGTTTTGCCGGACCACTGCCGGGAGATGAGGACGCGTCGGCCGCCGATGCCGAGGGTTTCCCGCTTGTGGACCTTGTTCTTGCAGTTGCCCGGCTTCAACCCGGGCCGGGCCTTTTTCGGCTGCACGCCGTAGAGCAGCCAGTTCGCGCACCGCTCCGAACATGGCGTGTGCCGCAGCTCGGCCCAGAGCCGTTCGAGGTGTGCCCGCTGCCGTGCGGTGGTGACGTCGTGGCAGTCGGCGGCTTGCTTGGTGAGGTATTTGGTGATGTAGCCGACGCACCGGTCGGCGTCCTTGGTGCCGGCGAGCACGCCTTTGGCGTCGACTTGGACGCCGAAGCGGACGACGTGCACGGGTTGGGCGTCGGGGTCGGCGTCGACGAGGTCCAGGGCGTCATCCCAGGTTGGCAGGAGCCGGCCGGTGTCCGGGTCGGTGTAGCCGTCGGCGGCCGAGTCCCACTGCGGCGCCCGCCCGGGTTCGTAGACCAGCTCGTCGGCGGGTGGCCACCACACCTGGTGGTAGGTGGCGGCGGCGAGCTGACGGACGAGGGCGCGGGGGATGGTGCCGCGCAGCGCGAAGTGAGCGTGCGGGGCAAGCCGTCGTTGCGGCTCGACCGCGCCTGCGTATTGGACGTTCCAGCCGACCGCGCGGCGCAGGTTCTGCCAGAACCGATCGAGGAGGCGGGGGAAGTGCACGGCGTCCCAGGCGGCGCGCTGGTAGTCGTAGCTGTCGGGGTCGACGGGGGTGCCGTCGGAGTGCACGCGGCCGTAGGAGTCGAGGGTGAGGGTGAGGAACATCGACGGCCGGAACACCTGCCCGGCGTGACCTTCGAAGGTACGGCCGATGGTGCGGTTGTCGACGGGGAGGCGGGGCAGGTCAGGGGCGTCCTGCCGCCGCTTGGTCGACCGCACCCGACGCTTGCCGTCGCCGTCCTCCTGGTCGTCGGTGGCGTGAGGCGGGGCGGGTCGGCCCCGGAGCCCTTCGGTGGTGATCTGGTCTTCCAGCTCTCGGATCGCGTCGTCCAGGTCCGCGACCTGATCCCACTGCGACGACCGGGTCGCCTCGTCGCGGGCGAACTCGAGATGCGCCCGGACGACGATCAGCGCCCGTTGCGCGTCGGTGGCGGGTTGGGGGCCGGGGTCGGGTTCGTCGTCGCGGTGCCAGCCCTCGCGGATCTGCTGCTGCCGCAGCTTCCGTGCCCGCTTGGCGCAGGCCGGGCACTTGGCTGCCTGGGTGGCCCCGCAGGGCAGGTCGATCACTTCCGTCTGCCCGGAGTCGAGGTCAGTGCGGCGCAGGGAGACGGGGCGGGTGCAGACGCCGTAGTCGGCGGCCAGGTCGGCCACGACGTCGACGGAGCGGGGCATGAGCATCCGGGCGGCCCGGGAGCCCGGCCGCGGCTCCACCGGGGTGGGGTCGAGGCCGGGCAGCGCCGGAGTGATGGTCATCGGCTCACCTCCCGAGTCAGCGGGGTGCCGTTGCGGCGGACGAACGCGGTCGACGGCACCGGAACGACCGGGGCCGGGCGGGTCGACTCGACCGGGACCAGGGCGACCGGTTCCGACGCGGGCGCGGCCGGTGTCGGCTCGACCGGTGGGGCCACCGAGGGTGGGGCAGGTTCGTCGGCAGGGGTCGGGGTGGTGCCGAGGATGAGCTTGGACAGGCCCATGAACGCCAGGGCCGGGACGGCGGACAGCAGCCAGCCGGTCAGGCCGGGTTTGGCGACGGCGAGCTGTGCGGCGAGGGAGAGGACGACGGCGGCGATGAGCAGGAACATCGGGTAGCCGATGGGGCCGCCGGTGCGTTTGCGGCGGCGAATAGTGAGCAGGGCGGCGACTGGGACGAGTTCGGAGATGACGGCGTTGGCCCAGCCGAACCACTGCCCGGTCCCTTGCGGTGAGTTGTTGAGGGTCCAGTCCTTGACGTGGGTGAACGAGGCGGCCCCGGCGAAGCCGGCCACGGTGAGGAGGATGACGACGAGGACCGGGCCCTCGACGCGTTCGGCGTGGCTGTGGGTGGGGTGGGGTTTCATGCGGCACCGTCCAGGACTTCACCGTCGATCACGCGCAGCCGGCCGTAGGTGTGGGCCATGTCGCGGATCTCGTCATCGGTCAGGTAGGAGAACCGGACCCGCATCGGGGTCGGGTCACCGTCGATGACCACGAAGCCGACGCCGGGCAGGGACTGCGGGATGCGGTCGCACAGGGCGCCCCGGTCGCGCATCCCGTCCCCGAGCACCAAGTCCACCTGCGCCGCCTCGGCTAGGCGCAGCCCGATCCGGGTCGGGAACAAGTCGCGGAACGGCAGGACTTCCTTGCGTGGGTCCTGGATCGCCGCGACGACGTGCACGCCGACCGCCCGCCCTTGTGACAGCAGGATCGACAGGGCGGCCTTGATCCGGTCCTTGAGCTGCCGGTCGGTCAGGTAGGCGGTCAGGTTCGCCAGCTCGTCAATGACGAGGACGATCAGCGGCTCATCCGGCGTCGGGACGTGCTGGCGGGTCCGGCCGTGCAGGTTGCGCGCGCGGTTGCGGGCCAGGGCGGCGGCGTCCTCGATGAGCTCGGCCATGGCCGGGTAGTCGCGGCAGGCGAACCGGGCGAACATCGGCGCACCGATCCCGAGTTCCATGCCGCCCTTGGGGTCCAGGCCCCAGAGCTGGACGAGGCCGGTGGTGACTCGGGCGGCGAGCGAGCGGACCACGGACCAGATCACTGAACCCTTGCCCGACCCGGTGGCGCCCACGACCAGGACCTGAGTGCCGAACAGGCGCAGGTCGTAGCCGTCGCCGTCCTCCTGCCGGCCGACCGGCAGGGCGGTGAACTCCGGCACCGCCGGCACCGGCAACGGCCGAACCAGCTTGGCGAGAGGGTCACCGCGGAACAGGGTCAACAGCACCAGGTCGGTGCGCCGGCCGGGTGCGGCCTTGACCTGCCGGACACCAAAGGTGTGCGCCAACCTCTCGGAGACGCGGGCGAAGTCGTCCGGAATCTGGCCGGTGACCATCCGCACCGTCACCACATCCACCCCGGCACCGCAGCGGACGCCCTTGAGGATCGGCAGGACGGTGTGCCGGTCGAAGGAGATGGCGAGGCGGGCGGTGACCATCGCCGCGTGCCACTTGCGGCGGTAGATCCAGCGGCGGTAGCAGGACAGGACCGGCCACCACCCGAGCCGCAGGAACGAGTCCCGATGCGCCACGTACCAGGCCCCGGAGACGAGCGGGACGGCGGCGACCAGGCCGACCGGACCCGCCCAGCCGAACCGCAGATACAGCCAGCCGAAGACCACCGTCGGGGCGGTGACGTACCAGAAGCGGAGCAGCAGCCAGACGAGGCGGCAGAAGCCCTTGAGGGTCCACCAGGTCAGCGCCAGCCACGTCGGTACCCGCAGGACCGGGGTACGGACAGTGATGGGGGCGGGGTCGATCCGGTCACCCCGGATCACGTTCACTAGGGGCATCGGTCAGCCCTCCCCGACAGCGGCGGCAAACAGCGAGCCCTGACCCGGCGAGCCGGGACGACGGCGAACCACCCGGCGACGGACCGGGCGGGTGGGGACGATGGCGGCGAGGTCGACCGGCCCGGACAGTGGGGCGGGGACGTGGCGGGTCATGGTCGGCAGCCACCGGCCCCGACCGAGGACGGCCCGCAGGTCGACGCGGTCAGAGACGTGCGGGGCGATCAGGTCCGGGTCGAGGTGGCGTAGCTTCACCACCGTCCGCGCCAGTGCGGCGGCGGCGGCGGAGATCTCCACCAGAGCGGCCACCCGCACGGCATCGGCGGGCATGGTGGTGTAGACCTCGCGGGCCGCCCGGATACCGGGGCCAGCGAGGCGCATCACGGTGCGGCGGTGGGTGCGGCGGTGCGGGGCGGGGCGCGGGTTCCCGGCGATGCGGGCAGCGTCAGCTAGCGTGGGCATCAGCCCAACTCCTTCCAAGGAGAACAGGTGAAGCGCGGGGCGGGAGTCGACTTGGCGGAAGAGGCCCGCCCCGCGCATCGAGATCTGGTCAGGCCGCCTGCTCGGTCGCGGCGGCGGCGTCGGTCATCGCGCCCGCGCGGATCGACCACGCCTGACGCGCCCGGCACTTCCCCGACCCCTTGCACCGCTGCGAGTCCACGTACGGGGTCAGGGTCACGTTGGTGAACATCACCGCCGGCGGGTAACCCGGGATCTTCGACGCCGGCGGCACCGGCTGCACCGGAGCGGCGATCTTCACCTTCACCTCCTTCGACCCGCCGAACTTGCCGGCCTCCGGGTCCAGGTCCAGAACTTTCACCACCCACAGACGCTCGCCCGTGTCCTTGTCACGCGCCTGGTCATCACCCTGACCGCGCTTGTCGAAGTCCGTCACCGGCTCCACACCCAGGCACAGCGCGCCCTGCGGGAAGACGTAATCGAACGGAACCGGAACCTTGACCGTGTTCGGGACTGCCATCCCTGACCTCCTGGTCTCAGCCCTCCCGATCGGAAGGGAGCTTGTAGACATGTCTGCCAAGTGCATTGATGAAGAGGCTAGGTGTTACTTAGCAGACAAGTCAACAAGTTTCCTTCCACATGTCGGGATGGCAGACATGTGAACAGGTGAGAGGTAGCGTGACGACGTGATCGAACGTGACTGGCGGCCCCGGTATGTCCAGCTTGCCGAGGAGCTGCGCGACAAGATCCTGAGTGGGGAGATGCCCGCTGGGAAGCCGATGCCGAGCGAGACCGAGCTCGCGGCATCCTCCGGTCTCTCGCGTACAAGCGTGCGCAACGCCCTCCGCCAGCTCCGCGAATGGGGCCTGGTCCGTGCCGAGCAGGGGCGCGGCACCTACGTCCGCGCGCCACGCGCACGAGTGCGACGCAGGAACATCGAGCGTTATCAGTGGGAGAAGGACCGCGTCCACCAGTCGGAGGACGAGCGAAGGTCGACCGGAGGTACCGAGCGCGACACCGGCCTGACGGTCGACGACCTCCAGTTCCACGCGCGCTACCGGACCCTGCCAGCTACCGACGACCTCGCCCGCCGATTCGGCATCCCGACCGGAACGCAGCTTCTCCAACGGCTCTATTGGACCAGCGCCAAGCACGAGGACGCCCCACTGAGCATGTCCCGCTCGCACCTGCTCTATGACATGGTGGCAGCGAACCCCGCACTGCTAGACGAGACCAGCGAGCCGTGGCCCGGCGGCACGCAGCACCAGCTCTCAACGGTCGGCGTCGAGGTCGACCGCATCACCGACGAGGTGACCGCACGGCCGCCAATGCCTGACGAGGCGGACATCTTGCGAATCGAGCCCGGCGTCTCCGTTCTCGCCCTCTACAAGACGTGCATCGACACCACCGGCAAGGTGGTCGAGGTGGCCGAGGCGGTCTACCCAGGCGACCGGACCGAACTTGTCTACGACATCAAGCTCAAGCGGTGGAGCAAGCGGTGAGAGTCGTCTCGATCATCACGCCCGTTCACGAGATCAGCGCACCCTACCTGACAGACGCGTACGCCTCACTGCTCAAGCAAGAGCTGCCCGCCGGATGGCAGTGGCAGTGGCTAGTCCAGGAGGACGGCGAGACCGGCACCATTGCCGATTTCCTGCCAAAGGACGAGCGGATCAGCTACGGCATGGGTCGACACGGCGGACCGGGCGTTGCCCGCACCCTCGCTCTCGGCCGTGCCGAGGGCGAACTCGTCAAGGTCCTCGACGCCGACGACCAACTCACGGAGGGCGCGCTCGCGCGAGATATCCGCACCCTCGACGAGCATCAGGACGTGGGTTGGACGACCGCACGGGTGCTCGACCTTATGCCGGACGGGTCCACCGTCGGCTGGGAGCACAGCGACCCACCCGGCGGCCCGTTCGAGCGCGGCACCGTCTACGAGCATTGGCGCCAGCACCACCGGCTTCCCGTGCACCCCGCGACGCTGTGCGCCCGGCGGCAGCTCCTTCTCGCGCTGGGCGGCTGGATGGCCCTGCCGACCTCCGAGGACACCGGCCTGCTCTTCGCCCTCAGCATCATGAGCCGCGGCTACTTCATCGCGGAGCCCGGCCTGCTCTACCGCAAGTGGCCCGGACAGATCACCGGTCAGGACACCCACACGGACGCGCGCCAGCGCGCCGAGCGGGAACGGATCATTCAGGCACGAGCCGAGGCACTGCTCGCACTGTTCCCCACCAAGGCCGCGCACCAGATTCACGAGCATCTGTCGGAGCCTGCCGAATGACACCGGCGTCCCCACCGTTGTTGACCCGGCTCGCCGTCCTACTGGGTTGGAGGGATCGGCAGACATCGAAATTGACCTCGATCCGGCGCCAAGACAAGCTTTCCTTCATGGCTATGGCGATGCTGGCGGCAACCGGAGTGTGGTCGCTGACAGCAATCACGGATGAAAACCGCAGAGCAGTAGTTGGACTCCTCCCGTTCCTGGCAACAGCGATTGTGCTCTTCTACCTAGCTGGCCCGGCAGCGTACATCGCGGTGACAAAGACGCATGTCGTGGTGGCTAACCCTATGGTGAGATACGATGTGCCGCGGTCACTCGTCGATGGGGTTCAGGGCCTTCCGCGCCTCAGCATCGAATTGCGGGTGCTGGGGCATCCAACCATTGATATCAGGGCATTGATCCCTGGAGCGGGTGGTGGGCACAGGCTGACTGCCGCCGGATATGAACGAAGGCTGAGGTCGATACTGTGGCTCATGGAGGACACGCCGATGGTGGCGATCGCCGGCCCCGTAGTGCGCAGGTGGCGGCAGGGGCATGTACTGCTTCTGGTTGCCTGCCTGGTGGGCGTGATTGCCTCAGTCGTCTACCTGGCAGTGGGCTCGCCATCCAGGGCGTAACGATCGAAGGATCCACACACGCTGTGATCCGACACGCGCTGTGATCCGACACCAGATCCGCGACATTCATCCGCCAACTGATGTGCGACAGATCCAGCGGCCTAGGGACGGCAGGTTGGCCGCCGACGAAACGTCCTGTCATGCCGATGAGCATGCTGTTGCCGGTCCACAGGACACCTACCATCGGGACGTGCAGAACACCCACGACTTCGGTCACGACCGATACCGACGAGAAGAGTTCTGGACGCTGTTGACAACCGCCATGACCCAGCAGGAGGCTGAGGAGGCGGCGCGGCTCGTCCGTGAGCGCTTTCCTGAGGTCTTCGCCGACGCGGTGGATCCACGCGACTGGATGACGCTGCACCTTGACCGTTCAACCGCCGAGATGCTGCGAGATGCGGTCGCCATGTTCGTGGCAGTGGGTGGTGACGCCGGCGGCATGCTGGAGGAGTTCGAGGGATTCCTAGCTATCGCGAACGCCGGCGAACGGGAGGGCTGACAACTTCCGGATTTGCCGCGATCAGCGCGCTGAGGTGTCGCAGATCAGTTGACGGAGGACACCACCGAGTCCGTTCGCACTGCCGAATAAAGCTCTTAAGGATCAAGGCGGCCCGCAAGCGGGCCGCGCCGGCCCGGCCCCGGCCTGCTGGCGACCTCCGGCCGGCATCGGCCGGGCCGGCCGGCCACGCTGACAGACGACCAGGACCATGAAGACCTCGGGGCTCCGCCCCGAACCCCGACCCTCCTCAGAGATGCCGCCGCGGATCACCTCGACGGACACCACAAGGGCTACCAGCCTCCCCGAACGGGGCCAAGGTCGTTCGGCTGGTGAGGCGCTCCACCTTGTCCCCGTTCGGGGAGGCTGGAAGGTCGGAGACTGCCCGACGAGGAGATCCGCCCCAGCCGGCGGCCAGTCCCGCCCATCTGCTGCGTTGAGCCCTAGCGAGCACCGGGGAGCGTGCCGAGCAGGCTGTCAGCGCCCTTGCGGACCGCCTCGTCTTGGTCATCGAGCAGTGTCGCAAGCACCGTTTGGAGGCCCTTACGCTGAGGATCAGTCGAGTCAAGCCAGAGGCCGTAGCTGGTGGCGCCGTAAAGGTAGTCAGCGATCTCTGTTAGGTGGATGTTGTCCTTCGCTGAGTCAGCTCGATGCCAGGCTGCGGCGAACGGACGGAGCGCTGCTCTGTCACAACGCTTGATCAAGGCTTCCGCTGTGTCCTGAACGGGAGAGGTGTTGTCGTCATCCAGCAGGAGCTCCAGGAGCGCCTGGTCGACGGCGTCGGATCCAGCGAACCGGCTCAGCTCGGTGCCGGCACGCGCCCGCTCCGAGAAGTCATCTGACTTCGCCAGACGCAACAGTGTCTCGACCGAGTCCATCAAGAATGCACTCCTCTGAAGTGCTCGTGGGCGGATCCCTCACCGCCGGCTACCAACCTGACGGCTAGGGCGGGTAGATCTTTCGCCAACGGCAACCTACCGGCGCCCCAGCTGGCCCGTGCCCCTTGCGTGCCCGATCGGACGGGCGTCGAAGGTCAACGGCGGTCAGCTTCTGGAGGTGGCTGCCAGCATGGCGGCGCAGGTCAAGCAAGTCATTGCCGAGCGATCGCTGCCCGTGTCCACACTTCCTAAACCGCGTGGCGCCCACGGCGGCGCTTGACAACCGCCATTGAGACTCTTCCGGTAGGGCGCTCCACCTTGTCCCCGTCCGGGGAGGCTGGACGGTCTGCCGACTGCCCTCGACGAGGAGATCCACTCAAAACGCCAATGCCCATGCCACGCTGGCGACGGCTGTGACAAGCAGGCCGAGACGTATCGCCGCCGTGGTCCGCCTGGGTGCCTTCTGCGGATTTACTGCTGTGGCTGCTGTCAGAATCACGGCGGCGGGTAGGTGAGCGAAGAGCCCGAAGAACACGCCAAGGACCGCCAGGACGAGTAGCAACCCCACAACAATCCAGCACGTGACCTGGAACGCTCGCTCACGCCGAATCGCAAGAGGGATCGCTACCAGGACCGACGGAAACCAGACGATCATCCACAGCCAGGGGTATCCGCTCGTGAGCCAGGCGGCGGCGAGAACCGAAGTCAGTAGCGCACCGCATGCGAGTAACTGGGCCGGAATCGGCACAACAGCCGGCGCAAACGGCCCCAGCGGCGGACTGCCGGCGGCGGGCTCGGGGGCGGGCACGTCGTGATCATGTCAGACCGAAGCGAGTATCTGTACAGCCATCCGTACAGCCAAGCCGACCGACGAGCGCCGGGGGAGAACGGCAGCGGCCGACAAGCGATGCAGGTCAGCGGCGAGGAGCGACGTAGGCCGACAGGAGTCTTGATCTTTGCAAGGCAGGGGTTAGGGGTTCAAGTCCCCTGGGCTCCACCAGCACAAACACCGGTTGATCTCGCTCCCGAGCCCCTCGGTGCAAGCGTCAACGCCGCCCTGCACCTGGGCGTCGTGATCATCCTGATGCTCGTCATGCTGCTGATCGACGGCCACCGTCCCGGCGCACCACTCGGCCGCGCGGCGCGTACATGATCACCGCGTCGCCCGCCAGGCAGATCGCCGCGCTGGTCAGGTCCCACCGGTCCGGCCGGAATCCGTCCACCAGCACCCCAAGCCAGCGACCCGGCGACGAATACGAGGATCTGCCGCGGCATTGCTGCCGGTTGCTCGGCGCCGGCAGCAGGGCCCCGTGCAATCCACGCTCTTCACACACCGATGATCAGCGGTGGCCGCACCCGTTTCCCCCCAGCCCCCACCAGCAAGATCACGACCCACGGCTGGAGTACTAGCTCATTGAGAATCGGGTCGGGTCTACTTTCGGTGCAGTTCGGCTCCGAGGCCGTGGGTTCGGGACGCCTGGTGCGGTTTGCTGGACGCTGGCACGATGTCCGCCATGACGATCTCCGACCCCAAGGCAGACCTGCTCGACTACCTGCAAGGGGCTCGCGGTGCGATGTTGTGGAAGCTCGACGGGCTGACCGAGTACGACGCCCGCCGCCCGCTGACGCCCACCGGGACCAACCTGCTGGGGCTGGTCAAGCATTTGGCACGTGGCGAGTTCGGGTACTTCGGCGAAACCTTCGGGCGTCCAAGTGGCGCCGTCGCGCGATGGCCGGAGGGCGAGCAGGCTTGGGTTACGTGGGCACTGCCGACAGAGTCGCGCGAGTCCATCATCGGTCTGTACCGCCAGGCCTGGGCGCATGCGGACGCGACGATCGAGGCGCTGCCGCTGGACGCGGTCGGCCGGGTGCCGTGGTGGGGCGATGGCGGCGAGGTGACGCTGCATCAGATCTTGGTCCATATGACTGCTGAGACGCAGCGCCATGCTGGTCATGCCGACATCGTCCGTGAGCTAATCGATGGCGCGGTCGGCCTTCTCAGCACGTCGACCAATATGCCGTCGGATGCGGCGACATGGGCCGCCCATCGAGACATGGTGGAGCGGAATGCGCAGGAGGCCGGCCGACAACGGCCAGGGTCTACGCTGTCACCTGCGGCCACCGCATGATGCGCGACCAGCTCGCGGTGGCGTCGAAGCGCCTGTTCCAGAAACGGGCCAGCGGCCCGCTCCGCCGGCTCTTGGCTGACTTCGGGTACGGCTTGTCGAACAGGTGACCGTCAATCTCGATCACGACACGCTCGACAGTCAGAGTCGGTATGTGGAGCGGTCCTTGCGGTTGGAGTGCGACGACGGGTAGACCGCCTGGCGAGGTCAGGACCGACGGAGGCGTTGCTTGCGCCGCCGCCGCCGGGCTCGACCACGTCCGGTCTCGGAAGTCTCGCGAGGACGGCGCACCCTGACCCGGGGCTTCAGCGGTCGTCCAGCGAGCATGCACGCCACGGCGGTCATGGTGAAGACCACGAGCCAGATAATCACCGCGGCCGGACCATCGACGTCGTCCGGCAGGCGTGGATCGACCAGGCCCTCCGGGTCCCGTATCACCGTGACCCGCGCGCCGACCTCGCCTTCGGGATTGTGGCTCGCACCGATCTCCGCGCCCGGCCACCCGCCCAGCTCGCCGGGAATGCGTGTCCCCTCCAGATCCGCCAGCGCGTAATAGAGGTGGCGCCCCTTCTCGGTACCGTCGCGTACCTGCGTCACGGTGGCCTCGACCCGCTTGCCGCGCGCTTCGAGGACGGCCGTGTAAAAGCCCATCGCGCTGGCGAACATGAGCAGCCCGGACAAGAGCCACGCCAGCGACAGCAGGCCCATGCGGGGAGGTTGTGCGGGAGTGGTCACGAGCACCGCCGCCCCCAACGCGAGGCACCACAGGATCGCGCCCGGAACGGCCACCGTGTCCGCCCGGATCCATGTGGTCGCGACCAGTGCGCCGCCGAGTGCCGACACGACGGTCAACACGGCCAGATACGCCGCACCGAGCTGATTCACCAGCCGGAGATCGCGAATCGACACGAGCCGAAGTGTAGAGCGCCGGTGCAACGCTATGCGGCCGCGCGCGATCTGGTTCGTGCCCTTCCATACGGAGGTTCCGGGCTCAGCTCCGACGCTCGCGTGAAACGCGGGCCCCGACCTTCTCGACCCACTCCTGTGACCGGCGCTTGTCGGCGTCCTGGATCGCGTGTCGGACAGCTAGGCGGATCACCCAGTAGAGGACAAGCAGGATCAGCACGTAGAAGAGAACGGCCGCGATCGAGGCTTCCATGATCGTGAACCATAGGGGTTGCCCGTTGGTGCCGCTACAGCCGATTCATACAGCCGAGGCACAGTAGCCGAGCCGGCGGAGCGAGGGCGGTAGGGAGGGCCCTCACACCTTGTTCGTCATTTCGTGTCACTCACTCGGGCCGTCGACCTAGATGGTGAAGGTGAAGTAGCGGTAGGCGCCGTACGTCGTGTAGTTGAGGCTGTCGCCGGAGGTGCCGGCGATGTAGGCGGCGCGGACCCGGTACTTCACGCCGGTCATGTGCGTGCCGGTGAGGGTGTACGTGGATTTGCCGGTGCTGCTCAGGGGCAGCAGGTACGACTTCCAGGTGTGCCATGCGCCGCTGGAGTAGTACTCGAAGATGAGCTTCTGCTTGCGCCCGCGGTTCGGGGTCATGGTGGTGGTGAAGACCGGGTTCCTGGTCTTGTGGAAGTAGTAGTAGCCGCTGCTGGTCTTGTAGAAGTAGCTCACGGCCGTGCTCACACTGACCTTGGTGTAGAGGTTCGACTTGACCGACCGGGCCGCGTACCTGGCGTCCCCCCTGAAAAGCGCGGTGACCACGGTGTTGCGGGTCAGGCGCAGGTTCACGGTCAGGTTGCCGCTGCTGTCGACGATACCCTTGACGAGCAGCTTGTTGGCCTGGTCGCTGCCGGCCGGATCGGCCCAGATCTCCACGGTGCGGTTGGTGTAGGTGCTGCCCAGATGGGCGGTCATGGCGACGGTCGTCCCGTAGGTGTTGACCGTGCCGCTGCGGTTCAGCGTCAACGTCGGCGTGGCCAGCGACACGGCGATCGTGGCGGTGGCCGTGGCCCCGAGATGGGTGTCGTCGCCCGCGTACGCGACGGTATAGGTGACGTTTCCGCCGGCTGGCGGCGCGTCGACGACCGTGAAGTTCCCCGACGCGTCCGTGGTCACGCTGGCCAGCGGCGTGCCGGACGTCGACTCCATGTCGGTGCGGGTCACGGTCAGCGCGGTGCCGGCCGGGAGCGAGCCGGTGATCGTGCCGACGATGGTGAGCGACGCCGCGCGGGCGGCGCTGGTCGGCGCACTCAGCGCGATCGCGGTGGCGACCGGCTCGTTCAGCGCCCGGAAGCCGATCAGGCCGTTGTTGTCGGTGACGACGAACAGGCGACGGCCGTCCGGCTGCCAGACGATCCCGTTCGCCATCACCTGGTCCGGGCCCGGGTGGTTGACGAGCATGGAACCCGGCATGTCGAAGGCCTGCAGCGCGGTGGTCGAGCCCGCGTCGTAGGTGTAGAGGTCGGGCGTGCCGATGTCGGTCCGGGTGGCGACAGCGACCCGGCCGTCCGGGGCGGTGTCCACCGCGTAGCCGACGGTGTTCAGATAGCTGCCGACCGTCGAGAGATCGGTGCTGGACAGCTGGAGCGCGCCGCCGGCACCGCCCACCACGACCTGGCTGCCGTCCGCGGAGAGCGCAAGGTCTCGCAGGTAACTGAGGCCGTCGATGGACTTCTCGACGATCTGCTGCTCGGTGCCGGTTGAGACGTCGTAGACGGCGACGTGGCTTCCGGAGGTGCGGCTGCCCTCGGAGAGTGCGATCAGGTTGGGCGCGCCCGGGTTGGCGGCGATGAGCGGCGCGCCGTAGTACGGGCTGATGCCGGTGGAGCTGTGCAGCGTGACGGTGGACGAGGCTGGGTCGATCGAGCCGAAGTTGCCGCTCGCGACGCCGTCGTCGTAGGAGAACCAGAGACGACCGCCGGCCACGACGACGTCACGCGGGTAGATCTTGTCGCCCAGCGTGATGCGCGCGGTTTCGGCGTACGTCGTCGTGGAGTAGCCGACGATGACGTGCGAGTCAGGCACGGCGGCGTAGAGGGTGGCGGCGTCCGCAGCCAACGTCAGGCCGGCGACGCCTGGAAGGTTCGTGATGGTCGCGCCATTCGACCCGTCGTAGCCGGTGTAGGAGGTGGACGCGATCAGGCCGTTCGTCGGGTCACTGGCGATCAGCCTCTGGTGCACACCGTCGACCACCAGGTCACCGAGCGAGTCCAGGAGGGCTGGAAAGAAGTACTCGCTGTCCGGTGCCGGGGTGATGACCCCGGTATCGGCCAACGCGCTGACCGCGCCGGAAGAGACGAAGAACCCGGTGGTCCCCGCCAGAACGGCGGCGGCCACAACCGCACGAACAGTCCGTGCGCGCACGTAGCACCCCCATGAATCACGCGCCCCGAATCGGAGCACGGCCCAGGCGACCCTACGTGGAAGATCGCCTCGCTTGATCAGTCAAACGGCCGAGACGATACGGGAGCGTCGCGACGGGCACCACCACGGCCGTAATCCCGTTGCCGCGTCGGGGCGGCCCTCGGAACCATCACCGGAATGCCGATCGTGGTCCGTGCCCTGTCGCCCGAAGACTGGCCCCAGCTCTGGCCCATGTTGCAGGACATGGGCGTCAACGACGAGCAGCCAGATGTCCAACGCCAGCGATACCTACGACTTCTCGCGGGCCCGCGCTGGGTCATCCTCGGCGCACAGCACGGCAAGAAGCTCGCCGGGTACGCGGCCGCCCAGGACCACGGTCCGCACCTCCGGGCGGGCGACGATCATCGGGTGGCCCGGCTGCACGATCTCTATGTGCGCCCGGAGCTGAGGTCGGGCGGGGTGGGCCGCGCCCTCATGGCGGCGGTACGGGACTGGGCCGCGCAGCGGGTGCGGTATCTGGAGTGGCAGGCGCACCGGGAACGGGCCGCGCCCTTCTACGAGCGCCTCGGCTATCAGGGGATGGCCTGTCCTCAGCCGGACTACCCCACGTTCGAGGTTGATCTCCGGTCCGCCGCGACCGAACGGGCGGACGGACGCCGGCCGGGTCAGTAGTGGTAGGCCGCGTCCTGCAGCACGTCAGCGATGAGCTGCCAGGACGGCTGCTCCGGTCCGGTACGGCCGGTGCGGCGCCGCATGCGGGCCCGGTCCCGTAGTGCAGTGGCGCAGGCGGCCAGGAACTGGTCCAGCTCCGGGTTCACCACTGCGTCCGGTGCGCGGGCCACGTCGTCGGCGAGCCACTGCAGCCAGGTGACCAGGTCGTCGACGCTGTCGACGCGCTTGCGCGGGCGCTCGTCGGTCATCGATCCTCCTGTGCTCCGCTGGGGGTACGGACCTGCCTACCCCTCGCCTCGGCGAAGGAACGCCGCGCGGTCAGGACCCGGCGGCGTCGGTGAGGACCTGGGCCAGTGCATGGGAGGTCTGGCGGACGATGCCCGGGTTGGTGTCCCAGTAGTACGGCAGGGCGATCACCGCCTGGAGCAGGACCCAGCCGCGGCCGCGCAGCCAGGCCGCATCGTCCACCTCCAACTCGGCGCGGAACCGCTCCCGGCTGCGGCCGGCGAAGACGTTCCACGCCGGTTGCAGGTCGCAGGCGGGGTCGCCGACGTTGAGGCCGCCGAAGTCGATGACGGCGGAGAGCCGGCCGTCGACGACCAGCAGGTTGCCGGGTAGCAGGTCGCCGTGCACCCACACCCCGGGCCCGGCCCAGGCCGGCGCGTCCAGCGATTCCTGCCAGGCGCGCAGCACCGCGTCGCCGTCGATGCGGTCGCCGAGCTGCGCCACCGACCTGCGGACGCCCTCGTCGAACTCGGCCAGGTCGCCGCCCCGGGCGCGCGGCGGCCGGGGGTGCGCACCGGTGGTGTCCACGCGGCGCAGCGCGGCGATGAACGTGGCCAGGTCGACGGCCGCCCGCTCCAGGTCGTGCAGGGCGCCGTTGGCGTTCTCGCCGGGCAGCCACTCGTAGACCGACCAGTCGAAGGGGTAACCCTCGGCCGGGCAGCCCATCGCCAGCGGGACGGGGAGGGTGAGCGGCAGGTGCGGGGCGAGCCGGGGCAGCCACTCGGCCTCCTTCGCCGCCTGCCGCGTGGCCCAGCCGATCCGGGGCAGCCGGACGGACAGCGACTCGCCGAGCCGGTAGATGTCGTGGTCGGTCCCGTACGAGGGGACGAGCCGGAGCGGCAGATCGGCCCAGCGCGGGAACTGCCCGGCGAGCAGCCGCCGGACCAGGTCCTCGTCGGTCATCACCTCGTCGGCGTGCATTCTCACCCGGCTCATGCCGGCCATCCTGTGGCGGGACGTTCCCGGCGGGCAACCGGGTTTCCGGGGAGGACGGGACGGCGGCCCGCCGTACCGGGCGACGGGCGGCAGGCTAGCGTCGGTGCGTGAGCACCGGATCCCCGCGCGTCCTGCCGGCCGACAGCGGCATCGCCGAAGCCGCCTCCGTCCTGCGTGCCGGAGGGCTGGTCGCCTTCCCCACCGAGACGGTCTACGGGCTGGGCGCGAACGCGCTCGACGCCCAGGCGGCGGCCCGGATCTTCGCGGCGAAGGCCCGGCCCAGCTTCGACCCGCTGATCAGCCACCTGGCCGACGCCGCCGACCTGCCCGACCTCGTCGGCGAGGTGCCGCCGGCGGTCACCGCGCTGGTCGAGCGCTTCTGGCCCGGTCCGCTCACCCTGATCGTGGACCGGCCGGCGGCGATCCCGCCGATCGTGACCTCCGGGCTGGACACCATGGCGGTGCGGGTGCCGGACGAGCCGTCCGCCCGGGCGCTGATCGCCGCCGCCGGGGTGCCCGTCGCCGCGCCCAGCGCCAACCGGTTCGGGCAGCTCAGCCCCACCCGGGCCGAGCACGTGGTGGCCGGACTGGGTGACGCGGTGGACGTGGTGCTCGACGGCGGACCGACCCGGTGCGGCATCGAGTCGACCATCGTGGACGCCCGGGGCGAACGACCGGTGGTGCTCCGGCTGGGCGCGCTGCCGGTGGAGGCGCTGATCGAGGCGATCGGGCCGGTCGACGTACGACCGGGCAGCTCCGGCCAGCCGGTGGCACCCGGGACGCTGGCCGCGCACTACGCCCCGCGTACGCCGCTGCGGCTGGCGTCGGCGGAGTCGGCACCGGGCGACGGTGACCGGCGTGGGTTCCTGGCCTTCCGGGAGCGTCCGGCCGTCAGTGGGTGGGCGGCGGTGGAGGTGCTGTCGGCCGAGGGCGACCTGACCGAGGCGGCAGCGCGGCTCTTCGACGCCCTGCACCGGCTCGACGCGGCCGGGGTCACGGAGATCGTCGCCGAGCCGGTCCCGGAGGTCGGGGTGGGGCGGGCGATCAACGACCGGTTGCGGCGGGCCGCCGCCACCTGGCACTGACCGTCACAGGTCCAGCTCGCCGACCACCTGGTCGCCGCTGAGCTCCCCGGTGAGCCGGAAGCCGAGGCGCCGGTAGAAGCGTTCCGGGCCGTGCGGGCCGGGAACCCAGGTGGTGGTGAGCCGTTCCGCGCCCCGGTGGCGGAGCTCCTCGGCCAGCGCCGCTACGGCGAATCGGCCGTACCCCTGGCCCTGCTGGTCGGCGGCGATGGTCAGCCGCCACAGCCAGGACCGGACGTCGCTCGGGTCGTCCGGCCGCCACGCGATGTCGAGGAAGCCCATCAGGAAGCCCACCGGGCGGTCGTCGTCCACGATCAGCCGCGGCCAGGCCACCTCCGGCTGGGCGTACGCCTCGGCGAGCGACCGGGCGACCGGGGCGACCAGCCCCGCCTGGCCGGGTCGGACGGTGATCGCGCAGGCGGCCAGGACATTGTCGGGGGTGATCTTTTCCAGGCGTGGCGGCACGGCGGCACCCTAGCGGTTGTTCGGCGGCCACCTCGACTCTTTTACCGCAGCTCGGCGGCGATCCGGTCGGCGTCGGCGGTCAGGGCATCGTAGCCGTCGGCGGTGAGCCTGCCGTCGCGTCGCAGCTCGCCGAGCTTGTCCCGCAGCTTCTTGAGCTGTTCCTCGGCCTGGTCGGTGTCCCTCTCGGCGATCTCCTTCGCGTTCGCGTCCACTTTGGCGTGCAGGTCCCTCGCGGCATCTGGGTTCAACCGGCCGGCTTCCACCTGCTCCCGAATCGACTGGCGCATGCCGACGATCGGGTCAGCGGGTGGGGTGGGGCTCGACGTACGGGAGGTGGCCTGAGGGCTCGGTGTCGGGCTGGCCGGGTTGCGGGTGGGGGACGCGACGGCCCGCACCGTCGGCGTGGCGGGCGCGACGGTGAGCGGCACGGCCGGCACACGGGGCGCCACGGCGGTGGTGGCCGATGCCGGCGGCGTGGTCGGTCCCGCGAGCGAGGTGTGGTCGCCGCGGTCGAGCAGCGTGACGCCGGTCAGGGCGAGCAGTGCGACGCCGAGCACGGCCGCCGCCAGCAGCACCGCGCGTCGATGCCGTGCCGGCCGGGAGTCCGGCCCGGGTCGTGCCGCGAAGTCGGCGTCCGGCCTGGGCGGAAGAGCGATCGCCGGCGTGGACCGTTCCGGCCGGCCCGGGTCTGCCGGGGTGACCGACACGAGGGGAACCGGCGTGCCGGCCCGGGGCAGCAGGGCGGCGAGGCGGTCCCGGACTTCGGCCGCGCCGGTCGGCCGGTCGGCGGGATCTTTGGCCAGCAGTTCGACGGCCAGGGCGGCCAGCTCGGCGGGTACGTCGGGCCGGCGCTCGCGCAGCGGCGGGGGTGGCTCGTTAACGTGCTGGTGGAGCACGCTGAGCTGCTCGCCGACGAACGGCGGACGGCCGGCGAGCATGGCGTAGAGGGTGCAGCCCAGCCCGTAGAGGTCGGTACGGTGGTCCACCGGCTGGCAGAGGGCCTGCTCCGGAGACATGTACGAGCTGGTGCCGAGCTTGGTCGACGGCTCGGTGAGGGTCTTCTCCCCCTCTGCCCAAGGAAGGCGGGCGATGCCGAAGTCGCAGATCTTCACTGTGCCGTTGCCGGTGACGATCAGGTTGCCCGGCTTCACGTCACGGTGCACCACCCCCGCCGCGTGCGCGGCGGCGAGCCCGTCGCAGGTCTGTACGGCGATCGACAACGCCTGCAGGACGGTGAGCGGGCCGTCGGCGATCAGTGCGGACACGGTCCGCCCCGCCACCAGTTCCATGATCAGGTAGGAGTCGTCCCCCTCGGTGCCGAAGTCGTAGACAGCGACGATGTGCGGATGGGCCAGCCCGGCCGCCGCCCGGGCCTCCCGGTCGAAGCGTTCCGCGGCCATCGGCTCCTTCAGGCCGGCCGCGGCGAGCACCTTGATCGCCACCGGGCGGTCCAGGCGCAGGTCGCGCCCGCGCCACACCTCACCCATGCCGCCGCTGCCCAACAGCTCCTCGGACTGGTAGCGGCCATCCAGCAGACGTCTCAGCACGGCGTCACTGCTCCAACCCTGCGCGCCGCTACACAGGGGGCGGTGACGCGACGGCCGGCATCGGGGTCATCGGACGAACCCTCAGGAGTTCTTCATGGTGGACGATCCCCCAAGCTGGTCAACGCGCCATCGGCACCGAGGAAACGACCGGCCGGCGTCGACAGCTTCGAGGACTCCCCTGGTCCGTCTCGCGCTGACCACCGAACCGTGGTCAGGTCTCCCGGTGGGCCACCTCCAGGTTGAGGTAGCGCGGCTCCCCCTTGGCCAGCCGCCGCATCCGCTCGGCGTACGCGCCGGTCTCCGGTTGCGCGCTGTGCTGCATCGCCTGCTCGTAGCTGTCGAACTCGGCGACCACCATGATGTGGCCGGGCTGGTCCCGGTCCTCGGCGAGGGTGAGCCGGGCCGGTCCGGGGGACGGGTGCTCCTGGCTCCACTCCTCGATCAGCGCCCGCACCTCGGCCGGACGGTCGGTCTGGTACTCCACGGTCTGGATGAAGGGCATCTCCACCACCTCCACCGGCTGCGTTCCCGCCGGGCTGCCGTCCATGTCCCCGGCATGGCCGGGCGCGGCGGGGGTAGGAGAACAGGTAACAACCCCCGGAAAGTGAGGTGTCATTCCAATGCCGACCGCACGCGACATCATGACCAGCAACGTGAGCTGTGTCCGGGAGCAGGACGACCTCCGGACCGCCGCTCGGCGGATGGCCGAGCTGGGCGTGGGATCCCTGCCGATCTGCGGCGACGACAACCGGCTCAAGGGCATGCTGACCGACCGCGACATCGTGGTGAAGGTGCTCGCCCAGGGCCGGGACCCGGGCAGCGTCACCGCCGGTGAGCTGGCCCAGGGTGAGGCGGTGACCATCGGCGCGGACGACGACGCGGCCGAGATCCTGCGGACCATGGGCCAGCACAAGGTACGCCGGCTGCCGGTGATCGACGGGCACGACCTCGTCGGCATCGTGGCCGTCGCCGACGTGGCCCGCTCGCTGCCGGAGCGCCCGGTGGGCGACCTCATCGAGGCCATCTCCGAGCGCGGCTGACGCCACCGGTCGACCGCCGCGCTTTCGGACCTGGGCCGGGGAGGGCGGCGGTCGCTCTCCGGGAATGTCAGTCGGCCTACCCCTGATCGGGCTGGCCATGCGGGCGGAGGCCGTGCTGCGGGAGGCGGTCGACCAGCCGGGTCAGCGCGCCGTTGGCGAAGGTGGCGCCGAGCGCGGAGCCGGTGGCGATGGTCCAGCCCACCGGGCCGAGCGGGGTGCAGCCGAAGAACTGGCTGACCCCGGGGGTCTGCACCACCGCCACCAGCACGCCGATCGAGGCGGCCGTGGAGGCCAGGACGGTCGGGCTGGTGCCGCCGGCCAGCACGGTCTGGCCGAGTTGGGTGCCGACCAGCGAGGCGAGCGCGACGGTGCCGGCCCGGCGGTCCCGCCCGGTGTAGCGGGCCAGAGTCCAGCCCGCGGTCGCGCCCAGCGTGGTGGCTCCCGCGCGGAGTGCGATCTCCCGGGTCATCGTCTCGCCGAGGGAGGTGTCCGGCCCCTCCCGCAGCAGGTGGTCGGCCCGGTCCGAGGCGGGCGGGCGGACCGCGATGGCCAGCGCCGGCGCGAGGTCGGTGAGCAGGTTGACCAGGAGCAGCTGCCGGCCGGTCAGCGCGGACCGGCCGGTGCTGGCGGCGGTGAGCACGCTGAACGCGATCTCGCCGAGGTTGCCGCCGACCAGGATGCTCAGCGCGTGGCGGACCGAGGACCACATCGCCCGTCCCTCCACCAGGGTGGCGATGATCGTCTCCAACCGGTCGTCGGTGACCACCAGGTCGGCGGCGGCGCGGGCCGCCGGGGTGCCGCGCTGGCCGAGCGCGATGCCCACGTCGGCCAGCCGGATCGCCGGCGCGTCGTTGGCGCCGTCCCCGGTCATCGCCACGGTCCGGCCGTGCCGCTGCAGCGCCTGGATGATGCGGACCTTGTGCGCCGGGGTGCACCGGGCCACCACGTCGGTCGCCATCAGCCGCTCCGCCAGCGCGTTGTCGTCGAGCCGGTCCAGGTCGGTCGCGGTGACCACCTGCTGCTCGCCGTGGTCGGGGCTGATCGTCGCGGCGATCGCCTCGGCGGTGGCCGGATGGTCGCCGGTGATCATGATGGTGTGCACGCCGGCCTGACGGATCCGGCGGACCGCCGGCGCGGCGCTCTCGCGTACCCCGTCGGCGAGCGCCAGGAAGCCGACGAAGACCAGCCCTTCGACCTGCTCGTCGGTGACCGACTCCGTGCCGACCCGGCACTCGCCGACGGCGAGGATCCGGTGCCCGGCCCCGGCCCGCTCGGCGAGCATCGCGTGCAGCGCGTCCCGGCCGATCCCGTCCAGCGGCTCGTCGCCCCGGGCGGTCCGGCGGGCGGTGCAGCGCGGTAGCACGGACTCGGGAGCGCCCTTGACGCTGAGCAGCAGGCCGTCGGCGTCGCGCCCGACGGTGGCGTGGTAGCCCCGGGACGGCTCGAACGGCAGCCCGCCCACCGCCGTCCAGTCCGCCGCGCCGGTCTGCTCCACCACGCCGGCCGTACCCGCGCCCCGGCGTACCGCCCGGTCGGTCTGCTGGGGCAGCTCGTCCGGGTCGGCCGCCGGCGGGGTGGCCCGCAGCGCCGTGGCCAGGGTCAACCGCAGCGCCTCGTCCAACCGGTCCGGCGCGGCGTACCGGTCGTCGCCGGAGCCCACCCCGGCCAGCAGCAGCTTCCCCTCGGTCAGGGTGCCGGTCTTGTCGAAGCAGAGCACGTCGACCCGGCCCAGCGCCTCGATGGTCCGGGGATTGCGGACCAGCGCCCCGTGCTCGGCCAGCCGCCGCGCCGCCGCCAGTTGCGCGGCGCTGACCAGGAACGGCAGCCCCTCCGGCACCGAGGCCACGGCCAGGTTCGCGGCGGTCGCCGCCGTCTCCGCCAGAGGTACGCCCCGGAGCAGTCCCGCCCCGGCCACCGCGATCGCCGAGCCGGCCGCCAGCGGTACGGCGGCGCTGGTCAGCTTCCCGAGCCGCGTCTCCACCCCGCTGGCCGGCGGGGCCTGCCGGGCCATGGCGAGGCTCCGCCCCGCCTCGGTCTCCTCCCCGGTCGCCACCACGACGGCGGTGCCGTGGCCGGCGGCGACGGTGGTGCCCTCGTACAGCATGGAGTGCCGCTCGGCGACGGCCGCCGCGACCACCGGCTCGGGGGACTTGGCCACCGGCAGCGACTCGCCGGTCAGCGACGACTCGTCGGCCTCCAGCCCGTCCGAGCTGATCACCCGGCAGTCGGCCGGGATGGCGTCCCCGGGGCCCACCGCGACCACGTCTCCGGCCACCAGGTCCTCGGCGGCCACCACCTGCTCGACGCCGTCGCGGAACACCCGCGCGGTCACCGCCGAGCGGGACAGCAGCTCGGCCAGGGACCGCTCGGTGTTGCGCTGGTGCACCGCGCCGACCAGCGCCGACCCGCCGACGACCCCGCCGACCAGCGCCGCGTCGACCAGCGAGCCGAACGCGGCGGAGAGTACGGCTCCGGCGGCGAGCACCGGGGTGAGCGGGTTGGACAGCTCTTCCACGAAGACGCGGAGCAGCCCGGCCGGTCCGGCCCCGTCCCCGGTCACCTCCCGGCGGCGGCGGACCGCCTCCTCGCTGGTCAACCCGTTCTGGTCGGTGCCGAGCTGGTCGAGGACGGTCTGCACCGGCATCAGGTGCCACACGGTCAGCGCGGGCGTCGGGGTGCGGGTGCGGTCGGGCAGCCGATGGGCCCGCCACACGCCGTGCGCGAAGGCGAGCGCGGCGGCGCCGTTGACCGCGCCGAGGATCCGGCCGGGAAGCTGCTCGGGCGCGGCGGTGAACGCGCCGAGCGAGCCCAGGCCGCTGCCGGCCATCGCGATCCGGATGTTCTGCCCGGTCATCCGGCGGGCCACCCCGGTGGCGTCGATCAGCAGGGCGGGGATCCGCAGGTCGCCGCCGACCAGCAGGTGCGCGCCCCACGGCGGGAGGTCGTCCGGGTCGGACACACCGAGCCCGCAGTCGGCGGCCGCCAGCCCGGCCCGGTCGCCGGAGACCAGCATGACCACGGCGCCCTGGCGTTGCAGGGCGCGTACCGAGTCGGTGAGGTGGGCGCCGCCGGGCACCAACGCGTCGGCGAAGCCGTACCGGCCGTCGTCGTCACCGGCCACCACGAGCCGCAGGCCGGCCTGGCGTACGGCGGTGGGCAGGGCGTCCACGCCGGGCGCGGGCTCCGGCTCGACCCGGAGCACCGCAGCGAGCCGGCACCCGTCCGCCAGGCCGAGCAGCTGGCCGCCGTCCTCGCGGAGCCGCCGGCTGTCCGGGGTGTCCCCGGGGTCGTCGGCGTCGATCCGGTCCAGCGGGCCGAGCCGCCAGCCGTCGGCCTGCCGTACCCCGTCCGGCTCGGCGGGGTCGAAGAGGGCGAAGGCACGGGCGGCGACCTGCCCGGTGTCCGCGCCGGGCAGCGGCGCCAGGTCGGCCAGCACACCGCGGTCCGAGCCGAGCACCCGGGTGTCCAGCACCACCGTGTCGATCCGGTCCAGCTCACGCAGCACCCTGCGGTCCATGGCGATGACGCCGCGCCGGGCCAGCATCCGGCCGAGCTGGGCGGCGTATCCCTCGCGGCCGCTGCCCGGCGCCTTGGGCAGCGAGGAGAGGGCCAGCGCCGCGGCCCGTTTCCCGCCGGCCACCGGCGCCGCCGCCGCGCCGGCCGCGGCCCCGGCGGCGAGCGCCCGGGAGATGTACCGTTCGGCCGGGCCGTCGGGGACCGGGCTGGGGCGCTCGCGGTCGGGCGCGCGGGCGACGGCCCGCTCCGGGCTGCCGGTCAGCCTCGGCTCGGCCTTCGACCAGGCGGTGAGCTGGGCCCGCGCCTCGCCCCACTGGACCACCCGCTGCGCGCCGTCCAGCACGATGCCGGCCCAGCCGCCGGTGAGGCCCTGCACGACCGCCTCGGCGAGCGGGAAGACCACGTCGGCACGGGGGTCCGCGCGCAGTCCCCGGTCGGCCAGCGCGTGCAGCTTCGGGTGCAGGTCGACCGCGGCGAGGAAGCCGGCCACCTCACCGGGGACCGGGGTGAACGGCAGGATTCGGGTGGCTGCCGAGATGGTCAGGCCGAGCGCGTCGGAGACCAGCGCACCCAGGGTGCGGGGCGTACGCGGGCCCTCTTCGGGTGGGTGCGGCGGCGGGACCTCCGGGTCCGGCTCGTACGGGCACACCCGCTCGGCGCGCGCGACGGTGGCGATCAGCTCGCGCAGCTTCGGTTTCGGCTCCTCCACGGCGACGATCACCCGTCCGGAAGGCGCGTTCACCCGGGCCCACGCCACCCCGGGGATCCGTTCCAGCGCCGCCTCGACCTGCCGGGCAAGCCGGTCGCCGCCGTCCTGGCAGACGCCGTGCACCTCGATGTGGTGCCGGCCGGCCCGGGACCAGACCCGGCGGCGGGTCAGCCCGGCGAGCCGGGCCAGCCGGGTGGCCGCCGCGCCCACGCTCCCCGCCGCCTCGCCGACCGTGCGGGGGGCGGCGTCCTGCGCCGCCGAGGCGGTGGCCCGGGCGGCGTCCGGCACGGCGGTGGCGACGGTACGGGCGACCCGTGCGACGGCGTCCGGCAGCTGGGCCGGCGACAGCAGGAGGCCGGCGTACCGGCCCAGCGACGTCATCGAGGCGTACGGCCGAGCAGTCGGCCCCGCTCCCCGGTGCTCCCGTCGCCGTGCTCGCCGTACGCCATCTCGCCTCCCGCACCCTCGTCCCGGCGGCCCGACTTCCCGGCGTGGCGTCCGTTATGCCCCCACAGCGGGGGAAAGTTCCCCGCTGCCCGGGGCATGGACCAGGTCGCCGGTGGAATGCCGCTCGCACGTCGAAGTGGTCGTCGGAACGGGGAGGCGGAGATGAGCACGCTGACGCGGCACCTCAGCGGGGCGCACGAGTCGCTCAACACCTACTGCCGGCGGGTGGAGATCCCGATGCTGGGCGAGGTGGCGGTGCCCCCGCCGGACAAGATCGCCTACTACGCGGGGCTTGGCGTGCTCGCCGCTCTCCAGATCATCGAGTGGCCGATGGCCCTGGTGATCACCGCCGGGCACCTGCTGGCCGACCAGCACATGTCCGGGTTGGTCAAGGGCATCGGTGAGGCGCTCGAGTCGACCTGACGAGACCGGGCTCACCGTTGACCTCAACGTGGGTTGAGGTCCGAGGCTTGAGCCCATGTCGACCGCCACCGCCGCTCCGGCGGCCCCACCCGCCCACCTGTACTCGCCGCGCCTGCGGGCGATGACCGTGGGCAGTGTCGCCCTGGTGTCATTGCTGGCGTTCGAGGCCCTCGCGGTCGGCACCGCGATGCCCACGGTGGCCCGCAACCTCGACGGGCTGAGTCTGTACGCGCTCGCCTTCGGCGGCCCGTTCGCCTCCGGCGTGGTGGCGATGGTGGTCTCCGGCATCTGGTGCGACGCGCGGGGACCGCGGGTGCCGATGTGGCACGGCGTGGCCTGGTTCGTGGCGGGGCTGGTCGTGGCCGGGGCGGCCTCGACGATGGGGGTGCTGGTCGTCGGCCGGGTGGTGCAGGGCTTCGGCTCCGGACTGCTCTCCGTCGCGCTCTACGTGATCGTCGGGCAGGCGTACCCGGAGGAGTTGCGGCGCAAGGTCTTCGCCGCGTTCGCGGCGGCCTGGGTCGTGCCGTCGCTGGTCGGCCCGGCGCTGGCCGGCCTGATCGTCGAGCACCTGGGCTGGCGGTGGGTCTTCCTCGCGGTGCCGCTGGTGGCGGTGCCGGCGGTGCTGCTGATCCACCCCGGGCTGCGGGCGCTGGGCGCGGCGGACCGGGTCCGGCCGCCGGCCGGCGCGTTGGCCCGGATCGGCTGGGCCTGCGGGGCGGGGGCGAGCGCCGCACTGCTGCACCACGGGGGGCAGCAGCGCGGCGCGCTCGCCGTCGGCCTGGTCGGGGCGGCGCTCGTCGGGCTGCTGGTCTGCGTTCCGCATCTGCTGCCGGTCGGCTTCCTGCGGGCCGCGCGGGGGCTGCCCACGGTGATCGGCCTGCGGGGCCTTGCCTCGGCGGCGTTCGCCGGGGCGGAGGTGGTGATCCCGTTGATGCTCTCCCGGGAACGGCACTTCTCGCCGACCGCGGCCGGCCTGGTGCTGACCGTCGGGGCGCTCGCCTGGTCGGTGGGCTCGTGGATCCAGGGCCGGCTCGCCACGCCGCGGTCCGCCGCCACCCTGCCCCGGGCCGGCCTGGCCTGCGTCGCCGCCGGTACGGCCGGGGTCACACTGGCCGTCCTGCCCGGCGTGCCGGTGGCGCTGGCGGTGCTCGCCTGGGCCATCGCGGGCCTCGGCATGGGGCTGCTCTACCCGTCCCTGTCGGTGCTCACCCTGGCGCTCTCCGCCCCGGACGAGCAGGGCCGAAACAGCTCCGCCCTGCAACTGGGCGACTCGCTGGCCGCGGCCACCGTGCTGGCGCTGACCGGCGCGGTGCTCGCCGTCGGCGCGGCCCCCGGTCCGGCGCAATACACGGTCACCCTGGCCGTGGCGGCCGGCTGCGCGCTGCTCGGCGTGCTGCTCGCCGGCCGGGTGGTGGTCCGCCCGGCGGCCACCGCCTGACCGGGCCCTGGGCCTTGGCTGTGGAGGGTCCGGGCCTTGGCTGTGCCGGGTCCTGCCGGGCTGACTGGTACCGGTGCCCGTCCCCTTGTCCGGGCGATCGGCCAGGGTCTCATCCCGAAGTTGCCGGGGCGACCAGTGCTTCTCGGGCCGCTTTCGAGCTGATGTCGTCAACGACTCACGCGGGTCGGTAACCGGCTCGGTCGCGCCCGAAGGCTCGCCTCGATAACGGGCGAACTGGGCGTCCGATGTCGTGGCTGAGTCGGCTACGACATCAGCTCGACAGCGTCTCGCGACCCCTGCCGGTCCGCCGAGATGCCGGCGTACGGCTCGATTCCGCCGCGCCCGATCGTCGTGCCGGTGATGATCGGCGGACGCGGCACTGGTCGGCGCGGCTCGTCACGAACCGCGCCGCCGTCCCGTCCGGTCGTCGAACGCGGGTGAGGAGTGGCCGATGCGAGTGCTGGTGACCGGGGCGAGCGGGCGGCTCGGGCGGGTGGTGCTGCCGCGACTTCGGGACGAGGGGTGCACCGTACGGGCGGTGAGCCGGCATCCCCGGGAGGCGGACGGCATGGAGTGGGTGGCGGCCGACCTCGCCACCGGCGAGGGGTTGGCCGGGGCGGTGGCGGGCGTCGACGCCGTACTCCACCTGGCGTCCTCACCGTCCGGGCGGACCCACCAGATCGATGTGCTGGGCACCCGCCGGCTGGTCGTCGCGGCCGGGCACGCCGGCGTGGGTCACCTGGTGTACGTCTCGATCGTCGGGGTTGATCGGGTGCCGTTCGGCTACTACCGGCACAAGCTCGCGGCCGAGCAGGTGACGGCGGCCGGGTCGGTGCCGTGGAGCATCCTGCGGGCCACCCAGTTTCCGGAGTTCCTGGAGGAGTTGCTGCGCACCAGCAGCCGGCTCGGCCCGGTGGTCGGCGACCGGGCGGTGCTCGCCCAGCCGATCGACCCGGGCGAGGTGGCAGCGCGGCTCACCGTGATGCTGGCCGCCGGTCCGTCGCACCGGATCGAGGAGTTCGGCGGCCCGGAGGTGCTCCGCTTCGACGAGGCGGTACGGGCGTGGCGGGCGGCCCGCCGATCCCATCGCCCGCTGCTGCCGGTCCGCATCCCGGGGCGGCTCGGCCGGGCGCTGCGCTCGGGCGGGCTCACCACCACCGCCACCCCGACCGGCACCCGGACCTGGGCCGACCACCTGGCCGACACGTACGGGGGAACCGGCCGGAAATGAAACCTTCTGCGGTTCGGTGCCGCCCTACCGTGACCGCATGCTGGTCTTCGTCACCACCGTGATCCTGTACGTGTTCGGTTTCGTCTTCCTCTACGGCGTGGTCCGGCTGGGTGTCCGGCACGGCATCGAAGACGTGGAAACGCACCGCGCCCGGATGCAGCGGGCCGAGGAGCTCGCGGCCCACCAGGACCGGACGTTCGCCCGCGAGAACGCCTTCCTCACCGGCTCCTGACGTCCGGAGGCCGGGACGGGCCGGCCCGTCGGGGAGCGGAACCCGGTGGCGGATGCGAGGATCGCACCCGTGATGGGGACGCTGAAGACCGAGCCCGCCCGTACCCGGTTGGACCTGCTGGCGCCGCCGGTCGCCGCCGCGATCGAGCGGTGGCCCGACGAGGCGCCGGTGGACGTCGACGACGTGCTGGTCGCCCCGATCGACGCCGAGTTGGCCGACACGGCGGCGTTCTGCGCGGCGTACGAGGTGGGGCTGGACGAGTCGGCGAACTGCGTGGTGGTCGCCGGCAAGCGGGGTGGCGAGACCCGGTACGCGGCCTGCGTGGTGCTCGCCACCACCCGGGCCGACGTGAACGGCGTGGTCCGCCGGATGCTGGACGTGCGCAAGGCGAGCTTCGCGCCGATGGCCGAGGCGGTCGAGCTGACCGGGATGGAGTACGGCGGGATCACCCCGATCGGCCTGCCGGAGGAGTGGCCGATCCTGGTCGACTCGCGGGTGATCGCCACGCCGCACGTGATCATCGGGTCCGGCGTGAGACTCAGCAAGATCGCGCTGCCCGGGCCCGCGCTCGGCGCGCTGCCCGGGGCAACGGTGGTGGAGGACCTGGCCAGGCCGGCCTAGACGGTCAACCTGATCGATCTTGTTTCACGTGGAACAAGATCGATGAAGGTCATTTGGCCGATTCGCGCTGCTCGACCTCGCGCAGGGCGGCGAGCAGGGTCTCCGGCTCCTGGGCGCCGGTGACGGCGTACTTCCCGGCGAGCACGAAGGTCGGCACGCTGGAGACGCCGAGCTGGTGCGCGGCGGTCAGGTCGGCGGCCACCTCGCGCCGGCCGAGGTTCGACTCCAGGTACTCCCGGGCCTCGGTCTCGTCCAGACCGACCTCGGTGGCGAGCTTGATCAGCGCATCCTTCGATCCGACGTCGATCCCGTCCTGGAAGTGCGCCCGGTAGAGCCGCTCCACCAGTTCGGCGGCGCGGCCCCGCTCGGCGGCGAACCGGACCAGGCGGTGCGCCTCGAAGGTGTTGGCGGCCACCGCGCGGTCGAAGTGCATGTCGATGCCCGCGCCCGCGGCGACCTGCGTGACGTGGGCGGCCATCCCCTCGGCCTTGTCCCGGCCGCCGAACTTCGTGCCCAGCGCCTCGATCAGCGGCTTCGGCTCGGTCACCGGCGTCGGGTCGAGCTGGAACGGCCGGAACCGCACGGTGACCTCACCGTCGTACGTCTCCAGGGCCTGCTCGAGCCGGCGCTTGCCGATCCAGCACCAGGGGCACACCACGTCGGCGTAGATCTCGATCTCCATGACCAGCGACAACCCGTCGATCAGGAAATCTGTTCCCGGACCTGGCGCTTCAGCCGGGCCAGGATCGCCGTGCCGCCGCGCACCCGCAGCGGGCTGATCGCCTGGGCGAGCCCCATCCTTTGGTAGAGGTCGTCCGGCACGGCCAGCACCTCGTCGGCGCTCGCCCCGGCCAGGCCCTCGGCGAGGATGCCGGCGAACGCGCGGGTGGTGGGTGCCTCCGGCGGGCAGTCGAAGATGGTGGTCACCGTCTTGTCCGGGTTGACCTCGGCGCGCAGGAAGAACGCCGTTTGGCACTCCGGGACCTGCTCCAGCTCGGCCCGGTCCACCCCTGAGGGCAGGGGCGGGATCACGTCGGCGAACTCCAGCAGCATCTCCAGCACCACGTCGCGCGGTGCGGCGGCGAACTCGTCGACGATCTCGGCCAGCTTGCTCGGCATCTCGGACATTCCCCGAGGCTATCCGCAGCGCATGGTCGCCGTCCGAGCCAGCCTGTCAAGAAGGGGCCCGTCCTCCACCGGAGGCGTCAAGAAGGGCCCCTCCTTTCACATGTTCGGAGCGGCCTCGCTGATGTCGCTGAGCGCGGAGTTCGGGTCGAGCTGCATGGCCAGGTCGCCCAGGGAGACGATGCCGACCAGCTTGCGGTCGCTGTCGCAGACCAGCACCCGCCGGATGTTGCGCTCGCGCATCAGCGCGGCCGCCTCGCTCGCGGTCGAGTGCTGTTCGATCATCACCACCTCGCGGGTGATGATCGATCCGATCGTGGTCTTCGCCGGGTCCGCCCGCTCGGCCACCGCCCGCACCACGATGTCGCGGTCGGTCAGCATGCCGGCCAGGGTGGCGCCGTCGGTGACGACCACGTCGCCGATGTCCGACTCCTTCATCACCCTGGCCGCCTCGTCCAGCGGGGTCTCCGCCGGCAGGTAGACCACCTGCTTCGTCATCACATCGCTGACCCGGTACATGAGAGCCTCCGAAACACCTTTGACTAATTTTGGGGCGGTACCCCGTGGCGCGTTCGCTACACCCGGTCGCGGCGCGTCGCGCCCGCCTCGTCGCGCAGACGCTCGACCAGACCGTCCACCGGCAGCTCAATCCGCTCGCCGGAGGCCCGGTCGCGCAGCTCGACGTACCCCTCGGCGAGACGGCGGCCGACCACGACGGCGCGCGGGATGCCGATCAGCTCGGCGTCGGTGAACTTCACCCCGGCGGAGACGTGCGTGCGGTCGTCGACCAGCACCCGCAGGCCGGCGTCGGCGAGGCGTCCGCCGAGGTCGAGCGCCGCGTCGAGCTGCGGCCCCTTCCCGGCGGCGATCAGGTGTACGTCGCACGGCGCGACCGCCGCCGGCCAGACCAGCCCCCGGTCGTCGTGGTGCTGTTCGGCGACCGCCGCGACCGCCCGGGACACGCCGATGCCGTAGCAGCCCATGGTGGGCCGGACCGGCTTGCCCTGCGGGCCGAGCACGTCTACCGCGAAGGCGTCGGTGAACCGGCGGCCGAGCTGGAAGATGTGCCCCACCTCGATGCCGCGGCGCATGGTCAGCTCGCCGTCTTGGCAGGCCGGACAGGGGTCACCGGGGCGCACCTCGGCGGCCTCGATGGTCCCGTCCGGGGTGAAGTCCCGCCCACAGACCACGTTGGTGGCGTGCCGACCCGGCTCGTTCGCCCCGGTCAGCCAGGTGGTGCCGGGCACCACCCGGGGGTCGACCAGGTAGCGGACGTCGTACTTGGCGAGGATCTGCGGCCCGAGGTAGCCGCGGACCAGTTCGGGGTGGGCCGGCCAGTCGTCGAAGACCGCCACGGTGGCCGGGTGCACCGCGGCCTCGACCCGCTTCAGGTCCACCTCGCGGTCGCCGGGCAGCCCGATCACCAGCAGTTCCGCCTGCTCGGCGCCGGGCCGGCGGACGGTCAGCACCACGTTCTTCAGCGTGTCGGCGGCGGTCCAGTCGGTGCGGCCGGCGAGCGCGCGGACGTTGGCCAGCTCGACCAGGGACGCGATGGTCGGCGTCTCCGGGGTGTCGTGCACCTCGGTCGCCGGGTGGACGTCCGGGTCCCCGGCGGCCGGGGCGCGGGTCACCACCGCCTCCGTGTTGGCCGCGTAGTCGCAGGCGGTGCAGCCGACGAAGGAGTCCTCGCCGACCGGGGTGGCGGCCAGGAACTCCTCCGACGCCGAGCCGCCCATCGCCCCGGACATCGCGTGCACCACGGTGAAGTCCAG
This sequence comes from Micromonospora sp. NPDC005806, assembly GCF_042871425.1. Taxonomy (NCBI): domain Bacteria; kingdom Bacillati; phylum Actinomycetota; class Actinomycetes; order Micromonosporales; family Micromonosporaceae; genus Micromonospora; species Micromonospora sp. NPDC005806. Next base: position 193,822 of record NZ_JBIAIL010000005.1, read on the forward strand.
TCCGAGCCTGGTGAAGATCTTCTGATAGGCGTCGCGGTGCCGGTCGTAGGCAGCCTGCAGCCCTGCTTCGTCGAGGTCGAAGGAGTACGCGTCCTTCATCAGGAACTCGCGCCCGCGCAGCAGACCGGCCCGGGGCCGGGCCTCGTCGCGGAACTTCGTCTGGATCTGGAAGAGCGTCACCGGGAAGTCCCGGTACGAGGTGAAGAGGTCCTTCACCAGCAGCGCGGCCATCTCCTCGTGGGTCGGCGCGAGCAGGTGCTCGGCGCCCTTCCGGTCGGCGAGGGTGAAGATGTCGTCGCCGTACTCCGTCCACCGGCCGCTGGTCCGGTACGGCTCGGCCGGAAGCAGCGCCGGGAAGTGCACCTCCTGGTCGCCGATCGCCGCCATCTCCGAGCGGACGATCTCGGTCACCCGGTCCAGCACCAGCTTGCCCAGCGGCAGCCAGGTGTAGCCGCCCGGAGCGGCGCGGCGGACGTAGCCGGCGCGGAGCAGGAGCCGGTGGCTCGGCACCTCCGCGTCGGCCGGGTCCTCGCGCAGGGTCCGGAGCAGCAGAGTCGACATGCGCAACAGCATTGCCGCAGCGTACGACCCGCGCGGCCGGGCGGGCGATCCTATTCGGGGACGCGCCGTCCGGCGGTCAGCGCGCCTTGGCGACCACGTACGCCGACCACCGCTCGGTGAACTCGTCGTACGACAGGCCGAGCACCTGCTGGACGGCCTCCTCGATCTTCTTGCCCCGGTAGTGCGTGTCGACCAGATCGAAGACCTTCCGGTCCCCGTAGCGGTCCGCGACGAAGCTCATCGCGGAGTGCGCCAGCCAGTAGTGGTAGTTGACCCGGCCCGACAGGTCCCAGTCGTCGTTGGTCGGCAGCGACACGTCGTAGCCGAGGGTGCGGAGCAGGTCGCGGCCGTCGGCGGTGAGGTCGCTGCGCATCCAGGACTGCTTCTGGTGGCCCACGTACTCGGCGAACCCCTCGGTCACCCAGTTCTGGAGGCCGTCGAGGTTGAACTCCTCCCGGTCGTGGCCGGCGATGTTGTCGGCCATCGCATGGGCGAACTCGTGCCGGAAGAGCTCCGGTGGCAGGTCGCGGTCGCCCGACTGGAAGAAGTACGGGTCCACCACGTCGACCACCACCCGGCTGGCGCCGTGGTCCGGTCCGTCCTCGTAGCGCTCGTCCGTCGTGGTGGGCACGAAGGGGATGGTGATCGCGGACTCGGAGCGGCCACCCTTCTGCCCGCTCTGGTAGAGCGCACCCAGTTCTTTCTTGCCCTTGACCAGGGAGTACACGAAGCCCTGCGGGATCTGGTCGAATCCGCCCCCGGCCCGCCAGGCGGCCAGGTCCGCCACCGCGGCCCGCTCGGCGATCGGCGCGTACCGCCGCGCCTGCGTCCGCAGGGACGCGTCGACGATCAGCACCGTGTGCGCCGTCTTCTCGACGTGCAGGTTGCGCCACCTGTCCCACGGCGCCGGGTGGTAGCTGAGCTCGGGCGCCGTCCAGCCCTTCGGTAGGTGACCGACGGCGATCACGCTGAGCGGAGCACCCGCGCGGGCCCGGACGACGGTCCAGGTGTACAGCTCGTCGACCGGCGCCAGGTCGTACTCGAACCGGTGCACGAACGACAGCGTCAGCTCGACCGACCACCCCGCGCCGACCGTGGTGAACGGCCCTTGGCGGAACTTCGCGAAGCGGGCCTCGGCGAACGGCACCTTGAGGAGGTTTCGGAAGAGGATGGTCTGCCGGGCGACGAGCTTCTTGTCGAACGGGGCCGTGAACGCGGCGAGGTCCCGCTTACCTAGGGCGCGGGTGTGCCCGTTCAGCAGCGCCTCGATCTCCGCCGGCTTGATCGGGCCGCGCTCGTCGTCAGCCGCTGCCCCCGCGGTCAGCCGGTCGAGCTGCTGCGCCACCACCGTCAGCGACCCGGCGCAGAGCGCCAAGACCACCACCACCGCGGTCAGGGTGATCCAGAGCCAGCGCTTCGACTTCTTCCCGGCGGGCGGCGGGACGGGCGGCGGCCCGTACGGCATCGCCGGCGGGCCGTACGGACCGGCCGGCCGCGGGTACGGCCCGGCAAGGGTGGGCTGCGGCGGCGGCGGGTACGACCCGGCGGATGCCGGCGGTTGGTACGACCCGGCGGGTGCCGGTGGTTGGTACGGCCCGGGGAACGGGGGGCCCGGCGCGGGCGGGGGCGCGGAGGGGAATCCCTCGGTCATGTCGGGTCCTCGCTCATGGTCGTCGGATCACGACCCTCCCGGATCGGATCCGCGCCATTATCGCGACGACCTCCGTCGTCTTCTGCCCCGTCGAGGTCGGGGCGGTACCGTCGCCGGATGCCTGATGCCCTTGCGGACAGCGCGCTGCTGGAGCAGATCCGCCGGACCCGATGGATCGCCGACCTGTTGGCGTGGTTCGACTTCGACATCCTGCGGGCGGCCAACGGACCGGTGGAGCCGGTGCACCTGGCCAGCGGTGAGACCCTCGAGATGATCGCGGGAGACGCCTCGGGTGGAGCGTTCCTGCTGGTCGGCACCGGCAGCCGACGACCGGTCGTGTACGCCGGCTCCGAAGGCCAGGGTGGACTGATCGCCACCTGCCTGCGTGACGCGCTGGCGCTCGTCGTCGACCTGTCCAGCATCCACGACGCCACCGCGAGACCGTACGGCGAGAATGGCGAACAGTTGCGGCGGTGGCTGGCCGAGGCGGATGGATCCATCCGCGCCGACCGGCCGCGGCTCGACGCGGACCGGCAGCGGCTGCGGGAGGCGCTGGACCTGCCGTCGGCCGACGGGCTGTTGGAGGCACTGCACCGCGCCGCGGCCGACGAGGACTACCGCCCGATCGCCGATGACGGAGAACCCTACGAGTCGATGCTCCGATAAGCGGTTCGTGGCCTGGGGGCCGTACCGGAAGAGCATCACGGAAAATCGGTGATCTCAACGGCAACCATGGTGCGCGGGGGTGGCGTCTGGAGAGGCGCCCCGATCGCGCACCACCTGACCCCCAAGGATCGGCTCGTGTGGACCCTCTCCTGAGTGAGTTCGACTCGTTTGTGCGAACGCGTACCCCCGCGCTGCTGCGGTCGGCGTATCTGCTGACCGGTGACCAGCATCTGGCCGAGGATCTCGTCCAGTCCGCCCTGGCCCGGACCCACCGGTCGTGGAGCCGGCTGCACCACAGCGGCAATGCCGAGGCGTACACCCGAAAGATCATGTACCACCTGCAAGTGTCCTGGTGGCGGCGCCGTCGGGTGGCCGAGTCGATGCCGGGTGACATGCCCGAGCCGCGCGGAGGCGACTCGGCCCCCGACCACGCGCACCAGACCACGCTCCGGCTCACCCTGCGGGCCGCGCTGGCGAAGCTTTCGGCGAAGCAGCGGGCGGTGCTGGTGCTGCGGTTCTTCGAGGACCGCACCGAGGCCGAGGCCGCCGACCTGCTCGGCGTGACCGTCGGCACCGTGAAGAGCCAGACCTCGAAGGCCCTGGCCAAGCTACGCACCGTCGCCCCGGAACTCGCCGAGCTGTATCTCATGGAAGGAAGCGCCCGATGAACCAGGATCGTCTCCGGCTCGACCTGGCCGACCTGGCCGAGGAGGTCACCCCGGTCGACCTGCGGGACCGGGCGCTGCGAACGTCCCGCCGGCTCGGCATCCAGCGGGCCGTCACCACCTCGGCCGCCGTCATCGTCATGCTCGGCGCGGCCACCGGCACGGCCTTCGCGTTCATGCCCCGCAACGAGGGCCAGGCACCCATGCCCGCCGACACCCCGTCGGTGACGGTGACCGCGTCGTCGTCAGGCGAGCCTTCTCCGAGCCCAACCGCCAGCGGTTCTCCCACGGCGACGCCGTCGGATACCGCGGCACCGTCTGACAAGCCGGTCTTGGTGCTCGGCCCCGACGGCTTCGGCGCCCTCAAGCTGGGCATGTCGAAGAAGAAGGCGGAGGTCACGGGCATGATCAGCGATTTCGCGAATCCCAACCCGCAGGTTTCTACGGGCTGCCCCGCCCGTGCCGAGTTCAAGGGCGATGGGGACACCGCCGTCTGGTGGTCGACCCGCCTGGGCGTCGCCGCGATCGTGCCGCCGACGGACATCAAGACGGCCGAGGGAATCGGCGTCGGCTCCTCCCGCGCAAGCGTTGTCGACGCGTACCCGACCTGGCGAGGGATTGACGGGACGCCCCATAACGACGAGGGCCGCGGGCTCGTGCCGGTGCCCGGCAATCCGGACGCGGTCTACCGGATCGAGGTCCAGAACGGCAAGGTGCGGTCCATCACCCTGCAGCTCGCCCACCAGGACTGCTACGAGTAGCCGCAGCCACCAACGGCTGGGCGAGCGCAAACCGCTCGTCCGGCCGCGGTCGTTTCGGCGCCGGCCGGCAGCGGATCCTCGCATTGCGACCGGCGGCACGGTGGCCTTCCCGGGCGGCGCACACAACGCAGATGGCCGGTCCGAATTTCTCTTTCTCAAGAGTCGGCAACCATGGCCGGCCGGGGTGGCGTCTGGGAGGGCGTCACGATGAACGCACCACCTCACCCCAAGGATCGGCTCGTGTGGACCCTCTCCTGAGTGAGTTCGACTCGTTCGTGCGAACGCGTACCCCCGCGCTGCTGCGGTCGGCCTACCTGCTCACCGGCGACCAGCACCTGGCCGAGGATCTCGTCCAGTCCGCCCTGGCGCGCACCCACCGCTCGTGGAGCCGGCTGCACGACAGCGGCAACGCCGAGGCGTACACCCGAAAGATCATGTACCACCTGCAAGTGTCCTGGTGGCGGCGCCGCCGGGTAGCCGAGTCGATGCCGGGCGACCTGCCCGAGCCGCGCGGAGGCGACTCGGCCCCCGACCACGCGCACCAGACCACGCTCCGGCTCACCCTGCGGGCCGCGCTGGCGAAGCTTTCGGCGAAGCAGCGGGCGGTGCTGGTGCTGCGGTTCTTCGAGGATCGCACCGAGGTCGAGGCCGCCGACCTGCTCGGCGTCACCGTCGGCACCGTCAAGAGCCAGACCTCGAAGGCTCTGGCCAAGTTGCGCATCGTCGCCCCGGAACTCGCCGAGCTGTATGTCCTGGAAGGGAGTGCCCGATGAACCACGACCGCCTCCGGTTCGACCTGGCCGACCTGGCCGAGGAGGTCACCCCGGTCGACCTGCGGGACCGGGCGCTGCGAACGTCCCGCCGGCTCGGCATCCAGCGGGCCGTGGCCACCTCTGCCGCCGCGCTGGTCATGGTCGCCGCCGCCACGGGCGCCGCCCTGGCGATCCGGCCCAACGGGCAGGCGCCCCTGCCACAGCCCGCCGGCCCGTCGACCACCGTTACCGCGCCCCCGGTCGAGGTCACCCCGACCCCGGATCCTTCGGCGAGCGCCGAGCCGACCAACTCGCCGGCGAAGCCGGCGTCTGTCCTCGACGGCACCCGGTACTACCTGGAGAGCACGTCTACCAGGGCCCGGATCCACGCCGTCCGGGGCAGCTCGGACCAGGTGGTTCACCAGCTCCCGTACAGCACCTATGGCTGCGAGTGGAACACCATCACCGTCTCGCCGGACGGGAAGTGGGTGGCCTGGGTGCAGGACAGCACGGACGGCAACACCAGTGGTGTGCTCATGGCCAGCAGGACCGGGAAGCCGGGGGCGACCAGGCTGCTAGACGAGGTCAACTGCCTCGGTCCCCGCCCGCTGGTGTGGAAGGGCGGTGACCTGCTGATGGTGGGCAAGAAGACCAGGGAGTCGGTGCTGTTCGACCTGGCGGCCAACAAGCGGGTCAACGGTGACCCGGGTCAGGAGACCGATCGGTGTTGGTCGGCGGATGGCCGGTGGCTGGCCGCGGTGGACGACCAGCGCAAGCCGTATGTGACGGACGGGACGCAGTCGCGTCATTACTCCTACACGCCGCCGCAGGACGAGGCCGCGCACTGGGGCGGCTGGCAGGCCCGGAGCGTGTCGATGGACGGCCGGTACGTCTCCGTCGGTTGGGTGGGCACCGACCCGTCCCGCCACGACGATAGCTTCGCGCTGGTCGACACCACCACCAGTAAGGTCGTTGACCTGCCGGGCCGGGGTGAGATCCGCAGCATCATGTTCACCGTCGACAACAAGGTGGTCGTCAAGCGGGCGACCGGCATCAGTGTGCTGGACAGCAGCTTCAAGCCGCTCGGCACGGTCACCGAAACCGCCTCCGTCCGCAACATGTGGCTGCTGGCGTACGTGCCCTAGCTGTCGCGACCACGGCCCTCAGCAGGCCCTCAGCACCTGGTGCTGAGGGCCTGTGCCGTGGCGGGCCGGGTCTCGGACCAACGCCCAAAATTCTTCTCCGAGACGGCAACCCTCCTCTGAGGAGTCGACGTCTGGGAGTGCGTCAACCCGCTGCGCCACCGAATCTGAGGACTGAGACCGTGAACGTTCTCGCCACCGCCCGCACCGCTCGTCTCCGTAACCTCCGGCAGGCCGTGACCCTCGGGGCCGCCGCGCTCGCGACGGTGGGCCTCAGCGCATGCGGCGCCAAGACCGCCCCGGCCGCCGCCCCGACCTCCGACGCACCGGCCGCCGTCACCACCGCGGCTCCGGCCAGCAACTCCGACGCCTCGGCCACGGCGCTTCCCGGCACCCGCTACTACCTCGGGCTGACCGACCGGGAGGCGGTGATCCACGCTGTCAAGGGTGGCTCCGACCAAGTGGCTGCCCGGATTCCCCTCGGCTCGGGCAGCTGCCGCAATACGATCACCATCTCGCCCTACGGCGAGCGGCTCGCCTGGGTGGACGGCGGGGCCAATGAGGACGACGGCATTCTGGTGACGTCGATGATCGACGGATCTCGGAAGCGGACGGTCGAGCGGGCGCCGAACTTCCGCGGGAAGGCCAACTGCCTCGGCAGCAATCCGCTGGTCTGGAACACGAACGACCTGCTGATGGTGCACGACGGCAACCGGCCGGTGCTGATCGACGTGCCGGAGAACAAGCCGGCCGACGGCGACGCGGGGAACGAGACCCTCAAGTGGTGGTCGCCCAACGGGCGCAGCTGGGCCGCCGTGTCCGAGGGCAGGCCGTACGCCACCGGCGAGAGCAAGTGGCGCTTCTACCACTACACCCCTCCGAAGGCCGAGGCCGAGCACTACGACGGCTGGCGGGTTCGCAGCGTGTCCATGGACGGCCGGTACGTCGCGGTCGGCTGGATGAACACCGACCCGTCCCGCAACGACGGGAGCTTCGCGGTGGTCGACACCATCACCAGCAAGGTGGTCGACCTGCCCGGCACCGGCGACATCCGCAGCATCATGTTCACCGCCGACGACAAGGTGATCGTCAAGCGGGTGACCGGCATCAGCGTCCTCGACAAGAGCTTTCGGCCGGTTGGCACCGTCGAGGAGCCGGCGGCGCTGCGCGACATGGCGCTGCTGGCGTACGTGGCCTGAGCGATCCACCATTGCCGCCCAGGCAGACCCCCGGTGCACTGGCGCCGGGGGTCTTTGTCATGGGTGAACCTGATTTCGGAGATTCGCCGAAATTCCGCCTCCGAGGCGGCAACCCTCCATTGAGAACCTGGCGTCTGGAAGTGCGTCAAACCGATGCGCCACCGACCCTGAGGACCGGAACCGTGAACACTTTCGCCGCCCCGACCCCCGCCGCCCGCACCGCTCGTCTGCGTAGTCTCCGCCGTGTCGTGGCCCTCTCGGCGGCCGCGCTCGCGGTGGTGGGCCTGACCGCTTGCGCTGGAGGAAAGACCACCCCGACCGCCGTCCCGACCTCCGCCGCCGTCGCCACCGCGGCTCCGGTCAGCAACCCCGCCGCACCGGCCGCCGTGCTCCCCGGCACCCGGTACTACCTGGAAAAGACGTCCACCAGGTATCGGATCCACGCGGTCCGGGGTAGCTCGGACGAGGTGGTCCACGAGCTCTCGTTCGTGACCTACGGCTGTGCGGCCAACACCCTCACCGTCTCGCCGGACGGCAAGCGGGTGGCCTGGGTGCAGGACAGCGACGGGAACGCCAGTGGGGTGCTCCTGGTTGGCACGATCGGGAAGCCGGGCGCGACGAGGCTGCTGGACGACGTCAACTGCCTCGACCCCCGGGCGCTGGTGTGGAAGGGCGGTGACCTGCTGATGGTGCACAAGAAGAGCCGGGAGTCGGTGCTGGTCGACGTGGCGGCCAACAAGCGGGTCGACGGTGACCCGGGCGAGGAGATGGACCGGTGCTGGTCGGCGGACGGCCGGTGGCTGGCCGCGGTGGCGGAGGGTAAGCCGTACGTGGCGGACGGGACGCGGTTGCGCCGGTACACCTACACGCCGCCGAAGGACGAGGCCGCGCACTGGGGCGGCTGGCGGGCCCAGAGCGTGTCGATGGACGGCCGTTACGTTTCGGTCGGTTGGGACGGCACCGACCCATCCCGCCGGGACGACAGCTTCGCGGTGGTCGACACCACCACGAGCAAGGTGGTGGACCTGCCGGGTGCGGGCGAGATCCGCAGCATCATGTTCACCGTCGACGACAAGGTGATCGTCAAGCGGACGACCGGCATCACCGTCCTAGACAAGAGCTTCCGGCCAGTTGGCACGGTCGAGGAGCCGGCGGCCCTGCGGAACATGAAGCTGCTCGCGTACGCGGCCTGATCCAGGACCAGGAAGGGGCGGACCACCGGCCGGTGGTCCGCCCCTTCTCGTGCGGCGTTGTTCGGGTCAGCGCAGCACGGTGATCGCCCCCTTCGCCACCACGTGCTTCCAGGGCACGATCACCACGACTCCGTCCCGCTCCATCACCTTGGCTTCGTCGCCCTCGAAGCCGGCCGAGAGCGGCCCCTCGGCCACCACGCTGACCTTGCCGGTGGCCGGGTCGATGCGGACCAGGCGCGGCGGGAGCTTCGTCCGGTCGCCGGCTTCCCAGGCGAGCACGCCCTGCTCGTCCCGGCGGATCAGCTGGACCTTGCTGGCGCTGTGGCCGGAGGAGATCCAGCGCTTCTTGCCGGTGGCCAGGTCGATCGCGACGATCTGGTTGGCCGACCGCCCGGTGCCCGGCACCGGCTTGGGGAAGGTCGGGAAGTAGAGGGTGTCGTCGGCGACGAGGCACTCGTAGATCGCCGGTCCGTCGATCGCGTTGGACCGGTTCGGCGGCACGTCCCACAGTTCGACCCCGTCGATCGGGTCGGTGAAGGAGGCCACCTCCTTGCCGGTCCGCGGGTCCCGGATCGGGTACGCGTCGTGCCCCAACCCCGGCAGGCCGACCGGCGGCTGCACGCCCAGCACGCCGTCGATGAGCTTCGACTCGGGCAGCCGCTGCCGCCAGCGCACCTTGCCGGTGGCCGGGTCGAGGCCGTCCACCTCACCGCCGCGCGGGCAGCCGTAGGTGACCACCACCAGGTCGTCGGCGGCCCGCATGTCCTTGAAGCCGCAGTCCCGACCCGGCAGCAGCTTGTGCCCGGTGGTGCGCCAGAGTTGTTTCCCGGTGGCGAGCGATAGCCCGATCAGGGTGTCCTCGGAGCGGACGATCACCTGCTGGCCGGCGACCGACAGATCCGGCGCGGTGAGCGTGTCCCGCCCCTCCAGGACCGGCGCGGGGAACCTGACCTGCCAGGTCACCTTGCCGCTGTTCAGGTCGACCCCGGCGACGGTGTTGCAGGACTTGTCGGAGCCGACCGCGATCGCGCCCCGCCCGTCGGTCACCGCCTGGGCCGCGACGCAGACCGACGTCCCGTCCGGCGCGGGCGCGCCCCAGGCCTGTCCGCCGTCGGAGAGCCGGTAGGCGAGCACCCCGTCCGCCTGCGCCCGTACCACGTTGTCGCCGACCAGCCAGGCGCCGAACATGTCTTCCTGGTCGAACGCGGTGAGCCCGGTCATGTTTTCCCGCTCGGGGAAGTCCAGCGTCCAGGCGACCTTCAGGTCCGCGCCGGAGCCTCCGCCGATCAGCCGGGAGACCCCCCAGGCGGTGCCGGCGCCGACGGCCAGCACGGCCACCAGGCCGCCGGCCAGCAGCAGCGCCAGACGTCCGCGCCGCTTGGGCGCCGCCGGCGGGCCACCGCCCGGCCCGGCCCAACCGTCCGGCGGGTACGGAGGCTGGCCCGCCACCGCGTACGCGGGCTGCGCCGCGCCGGGGTACGGAACATGCGGCGCAGCCGGGTGGCCGGTCTGCGGTGCCGGCGGGTACGGGACCTGGGGTACCCCGGCCGGCTGCTGCGGCCACGGCTGCTGCGGCGCGGCGGACCAGCCGCCGGACGCCCCGGGCTGGTTCGGCGCGGGGAACTGGGGGTTCGTCATCTCGTTCTCTCCGTTCCCGATCAGCGCGCCTGCGCCCGGACGTACGTCGACCAGGCCGACTGGAACTGCGCCAGCGGAACGCCGAGCACCCGCTGGCAGGCCTGCTCGGCGGTGGCCCCCTGGTAGCGGGCGACCACGAACTGGAAGAGCTGCTGCTCGCCGTACTTGTCGGCGAGGTAGGTCATCGCCGCGTGCCCGAGCCAGTAGTGGAAGCTGAGCCGCTCCTCCGACACGCTCCAGTCGAAGTTGTCCGGCAGCTTGCCGTCCCAGTCGCCGGACCGGAGCAGCGCGCGGGCCTGGGCGGTCCGGCCGCTGGCGCGCAGCGGCTCGCCCCGGTGCGCCAGGTACTCGGCGAAGCCCTCGACGATCCAGTTCTCGATGCCCGCGAAGAAGTCCTGCTTGTCGGCGTCCTCGAGGCTGGCCACCAGCGAGTGGGCCAGCTCGTGCCGGAAGATCTCGCGCGGACCCGTCTTGTCGCCCGGGGCGAAGAAGCCCTGGTCGGCCACGTCGATCACGATCCGGCTGCCGCCGATGTCGATGTCGCCCTTCACCGCGGAGATCATGCCGATCGAGATGCCGGACTCGGTGGTCTTCTCCTTGTTGATCCGGTAGAGCGAGCCGAGGTCCTTCTTGCCCTTGACCAGGGCGATGACGAAGCCCTTCGGCGTGTTGGCGGTCGCCCCGCCGGTCTGCCAGGCGGCGAGGTCGTCCCGCACGGCCGCCTCGGCCACCGGGGCGTACCGCCGGGCCGCCGAGGCCATCCTGGCGTCGGTGATGACCAGCGTGTGCGCGGTCCGCTCGACGTGGATGTCGGGCCACTTGTCCCACGGCCCGGGGTAGTAGACGGTCTTCGAGTCACCGAGCGCGGCCGGCGCCCCGGTGACCGCGGTGACCTTGATCGGCGCGTCCCTGCTCTCCTTGACGACCGTCCAGCGGTACCACTCGGCGACCGGAGTGAGGTCGTACCCGTCGAACTGGTGCACGAAGGAGACGTCGAGCTGGAAGGTGACCCCGCGGCCGAAGCTGTCGCTGGTCCGGCCCTGCTGCGCGACCGTGCCGTACCGGCCGACGGCCAGGGGCAGCTTGCCCAGGTTCTTGAAGAGCTGGGTCTGGCTGGCGATCAGGTCCTTGCGGGTCGGGTCGAAGGGCGCCAGGTAGCCCTTGAGATCCTTGTCGGCGAGCGCCTTGCCGTGCCGGTTCAGCAGCTCGTCCAGCTCTTGCTGGGTGACGGTCACCCCGTTCGCCGCGGCGGCGGCCTTCGGGGGCTCCTCGCCGCGTCGGCTCAGTCCGATGCCCACGCCGGCCGCCGTGCCGGCGCAGAGGGTCAGCGCCAGCACACCGACACCGACCCCGATCCACAGGCCGCGCCGGGACTTCGGTGCCGGCGCGGGTGGCGGCTGCGGAGCGTACGGCCCGAAGCCCGGCTGTCCGGGCCCGCTCGGGTACGGCACGGGCTGTCCCGGCCCGCCCGGGTACGGCCCCGGCTGGACCGGGTAGCCGGGGTGCCCGACCGGCGGGCCGTAGCCGGGAACGGGCGGCTGGCCGTTGGTCGGGAATGCGGAGGGGTGTCCCTGGGTCATGCGTTCCTCGTCTGCGCCGTCGATGACCAGCCCGCAGCGGCGGACGTCCCCCGCCGCCGGACCGGATGACCGGCAACATCATTCACGGCCGACCGGGCGGATTCTGCCCCGGATCGATCGACCGGAGCTTTTGTCCAATTGGCTGGGTGAGGTCTCCATCACGGTCGCCGTCGATGACCTCCGCCACGTCGTACGCCAGGGGTCGGTCGGTGCCACCGGGCGCGGTGACAGACTGAGCGACACAGCTCTGCGGGACGTCATAGGGAGGCGCAGTGCGCTGGCGCAGCTACGTGGCGGTGGGCGACAGCTTCACCGAGGGTATGGACGACGCGTATCCGGACGGGACGTACCGCGGCTGGGCGGACCTGGTCGCCACCCGGCTCGCCGCCGAGGCCGGCCCGGACTTCGGGTACGCCAACCTGGCGATCCGGGGCCGCCTGTTCCCGAACATCGTCGCCGAGCAGGTGCCGGCCGCCCTGGCCATGAAGCCCGACCTGATCAGCTTCGCGGCCGGCGGCAACGACGTGCTGCGGCGGACCTTCGACCCGGACTCCTTCGTGCCCCGCTTCGACGCGGTGATCGGCGAGCTGCGGGCCGGCGGCGCCGACGTGGTCCTCTTCCGGTTCGCCGACGTGATGGCCCGGCTCCCCGGGCAGCGGCTGGTGGCCCCCCGGGTGACCCTGCTCAACCGGGTGGTCGGCGAGGTCGCCGAGCGGCACGGCGCGATCCTGGTCGACCTGTACGCCGACGACACCTACCTCAACCCGATGCTGTGGAGCACCGACCGCTTGCACCTCTCGGCGGCCGGGCACCGGCGGGTCGCCGGGCAGGTGCTCGCCGCGCTCGGGGTGGGCTGCGACGAGGAGTGGCTGATGGTGCCGCCGCACCCCGCGCCGACCCCGTGGCTGGCCGCCCGGGCGGCCGACCTGCGCTGGGCCGGCCAGCACCTGGCCCCCTGGATCAAGCGCCGACTCACCGGCCGCTCCTCCGGCGACCTGGTCACCGCGAAGCGTCCGATGCTCGGGCCGATCACCCTCGACTGACCGTGCTCACCCTGCACACCGCGCAGCTGGTGCGGCCGGCCCGCGACGCCGAGCCGACCGCCGGCCTCGCCGTCCTGGTCGACGGAGACCGGATCGGCGCGGTCGGCCCGGTGGACGAGCTGACGCGGGCGTACCCGGGGGTGCGGGTGCGGCGGTGGGCCGGCACTCTCGGTCCGGCGCTGGTGCACGACGGGCCGCTGCCGCCCGCGCCCACCCCGCGCGAGCGGGTGCACGCCCTGTTCCGGCTCGGGGTCGGCGCGGTGCTCGCCGCGCAGGTCACCGACCCGGCGGTACGGGCCGCCGCAGCTCGCAACGGCCTGGCCGTGCTGGACGGTCCTCGGCCACCGGCGCTGGTCGTCGGCGGCCGGGCCGACCTGGCCGTCTTCGGTGAAGACGGCTCCTGCCTGGCCACCGTGGTGGCCGGGCGGCTGGTGCACCGCCGCGCCTGACCGCCGTAGGGTCACGCGATCCTGTGTGGTCGGCGGGCTCCGCCACGGTCACGTTCCGCCCGCCACATTCGCTGCACCCGATTTCCGGCAGACCGGTTGGCGGCCCGGGATCGGGCGTACCTTGGGGCTCATGCCTGTGCCGAGCGATCCGAATCCCCGCTTCCAGTCGTACGCCGACCCGCAGCGTCTGGTCACCACGGAGTGGCTGGCCGAGCGCCTGGGCGACGAGGGCCTCGTGGTGGTCGAGTCCGACGAGGACGTGCTGCTCTACGACACCGGCCACCTCCCGGGCGCCGTCAAGGTCGACTGGCACACCGAGCTGAACGACCAGGTGACCCGCGACTACCTGGACGCGAAGAGCTTCGCCGATCTCTGCGCCGCGAAGGGCATCGGCCGGAACGACACGGTGGTCTTCTACGGCGACAACTTCAACTGGTGGGCCGCGTACGCCCTCTGGGTCTTCTCCCTCTTCGGCCACCCGGACGTGCGGCTGTTGGACGGTGGCCGGCAGAAGTGGATCGCCGAGGGGCGCGAGCTGACCCGGGAGAAGGTGAGCCGGCCGCGCGCCGAGTACCCGGTGCCGGAGCGGAACGACGCCCCGATCCGGGCGTACCGCGAGCAGGTGATGGCGCACATCGCCGCCGGCCGGCCGCTGGTCGACGTCCGCTCGCCCGGCGAGTACACCGGCGAGATGCTGCACATGCCGGACTACCCGCAGGAGGGCGCGCTGCGCGGTGGGCACATCCCGGGCGCGGTGAGCAAGCCGTGGAAGTCGGCCGCGAACGACGACGGCACCTTCAAGTCCGCCGACGAGCTGCGGGCCATCTACGCCGACCAGCTCGGGCTGAGCCCGTCGGACGACGTGGTGGCGTACTGCCGGATCGGCGAGCGGTCCAGCCACACCTGGTTCGTGCTGCACCACCTGCTGGGGTACCCGCAGGTCCGCAACTACGACGGCTCGTGGACGGAGTGGGGCAACCTGGTCCGGGCCCCCGTCGTGAAGGGCGACCAGCCGGGCGGCCTCGCCCGCTGAGCCCTACCGCTCCCACCGACGGCCGTGGTCGCCCCGCGCGACCACGGCCGTCGTCCGCGCGGGCGTCAGGCCGGGGCCGCGCCGGTCAGATAGCGCTGGATGGTCGGCGCCACCCAGGCGACCAGCTCGGCCGGCGGCGCCTCGACCATCGGCGGCAGCCCGACGATGTACCGGGTGAGGGCGAGGCCGAGGATCTGGCTGGCCACCAGGCCGGCTCGGCGGGCGGTGGTCGCGGGCTCGGTGCCGAACCGGGCCACGGCAGCGCCGAGCTGGTCGGCGAAGATGCCGCGCATCCGCGCGGCCGCGCCGGGGTTGGTGGCGGCCGCCCGGAGGAGGGCGGCGAGCGTCCCGTCGCCCTCCCAGCGGTCGAGGAAGTGCCGGACCAGCACCTCGCCGAGGCGGTCGGTGGGTACGCCGGCCAGGTCGGGCAGGCGCAGGTCGAACTCCGCCGCCGCCGCGAAGAGCCCCTCCTTGCTGCCGTAGTAGCGCATCACCATCGACGGGTCGATCCGGGCGTCGGCGGCGATGGCCCGGATGGTGGCCCGGTCGTACCCGTCGGCGGCGAAGCGTTCCCGGGCCGCGCGCAGGATGGCCTTCCGGGTGGCGTCGGAGCGGCGGGCGCCGGGTGCCGTGTCGGTCATGTCCACGACTGTATGCCAACAAGCGTTGACATCGAAGCCGACCCACGCCTAACGTTGCCAACGAGTGTTGGCAAACAAGCGTTGGCATCCGGAGGTGGGGCATGTTTCCCGAGCACACCGACGTCCTCGTGGTGGGGGCCGGGCCGACCGGCCTGGCGGTGGCCGCGACCCTGGCCGGGCACGGGGTGCGGGCCACCGTGGTCGACCGGCTGGCCACCCCGCCGGTCACCTCCCGGGCCGCCGTCGTCCATGCCGGCACCCTGGAGGTGCTCGACCGGATCGGGGTTGCCGCCCCGCTCGTCAGCCGCGGCCTGCCGGCGAACCGGTTCACCGTCCGCGACCGCGACCGGGTGTTGCTCACCGTCCCGTTCGGCCGGCTGCCGTCCCGCTATCCGTACGCGCTGATGGTGTCCCAGTCCGAGACCGAGGCGGTGCTCGCCGACCGGCTGACCGCGCTCGGCGGCCGGGTGCTCCGGCCGTACGAGCTGACCGGCCTCGCGCTCGACGACGGCGGCGCGACCGCCCGCTTCGCCGGCGGGGAGACGGTCCGAGCCCGGTGGGTGGTCGGCGCGGACGGCATGCACAGCACGGTCCGCGAGCTGGCCGGCATCGACTTCGGTGGGCCGGCCGACCCGGGTGAGTCGTTCCTGCTCGCGGACGTCCGGGTGGACAGCGCGCTACCTCGCGACCAGACCGCGCTCTTCCTGGCGCCGCAGGGGCCGCTGGTCTGGGCGCCGCTGCCGGACGGGGTGGTCCGGCTGGTCGCCGCGGTGGCCGACGCGCCGCGTGACCCGGACGCGGCCCGGTTCCAGGCGCTGCTCGACGAGCGCGGTCCCGCCCGGCGGCCCGACCGGGTCACCGAGCTGCTCTGGCGGTCGAGGTTCCGGGTGCACCACCGGATCGCCGGGGCGTACCGGGCCGGCCGGGTGGTGCTCGCCGGGGACGCCGCCCACGTGCACAGCCCCGCCGGCGGGCAGGGGATGAACCTGGGCCTCCGCGACGCGGTCGCCCTCGGTGACGCGCTCGCCGCGGTGCTCGCCGGCCGCCCGGCGACCGTCCTGGACGGGTACGCCTTGGCGCGCCGGCCGCTCGCCGAGGAGGTGCTCGGCTTCTCCGACCGGCTCACCCGGCTCACCACCCTCCCGCCCGCCGGGCGTCCCCTGCGCGACCTGCTGCTCCGGGCCGCCTCCCTACTGCCCCCGGCCCGACAGCGGCTCGCCGTCCGGCTGGCCGGCTTCGAGCCCGACCGGGGGGCGATCCCGCGTTGACCCTCCCGGGCGGGCCCGGCCGGGGCAGGCTGCGGGAGGGCGGTCGTCGGCGAGCCGAGGGGAGGGGGCGTGGGACGCCTGGACACCCGGCTCGTCGGGCTGGTCGTGCTGGCCGCCCTGCCTCCAGCCGTCGAGGGCGCCATCCTGGCCGGGGTCGGCTTCCGTGCCGCCGAGGGGCTGGCCCCACAGGTCACCGCTGTCTGGCCGTACGACACGTACCACGACCTGCGCTGGCTGCTGGTCTACCACGACTCGTGGCCCACCTTCGTCCTCGGCCTGGCCGGGGTGGTCACGTTCCGGGCGCTGCTCACCACCGGCCTGGTCGCGCTGGCCTGGCCCCGGCAGGTGCCCCGGCCCCGCGTCCGCTGGCTCGCGGGACGGAATCTGGTGCTGACCTCGGTGCTGAGCGTGGTGGTGTCCCCGTGGGCCGCGCTTTCCCTGGCCGCATCGGTGGTCGCCCTCTCCTGGCTGCTGCTCGCCTCGCTGCTACCGCTGTTCCTGCTGGCGCCGTTCCTGCAACGGGCCGCCGTCGAGCGGGCCTGGTGGCGGGGGCTGCCCTCGATCGAGCTGGTCGGCTGGTCCCTGCTGAACTTCGTGGTGCTCACCGTCGGCGGCGCGATGGTCTGGTCCGTGCCAACGTGGTGGACCGCGCCGGTCGCGGCGCTCGCGGGAGTGGTCAACGGGCTGCTCTGGCAGCGCACCGTGGCCGCCGCCCTGCTGCCGCGCCGCCCGGTCCGCTGGGCGCGGGTGCCGGTCGCACCGCTGGCCGTGCTGCTCGCCTTCGCCGCACCGCTGGTGGTGCAGCCGTTGTTCGCAGCCCTGCCCGGTACCTCGAAGAAGGCGCCGTCGTTCCTGCTGCTCGAGCGGCCGCTGCCGAGCGACGTCCGGCACGCGGTGATCTTCCTCGGCGGGCACGGCAGCGCGTACGCCGGGGAGGCCACCGCCGATCCGAACATCCAGTGGTTCTCCTACCGGGGCCTGGACGCGCAGGGCCGGCCCGTGCCGTACGAGCCCCGGGACACCTACCGGTCGATCAGCTCCAGCGTGGCGCTGCTCGCCGCCCAGGTGGACCTGCTGCACCGGCGTACCGGCCGACCGCTGGCGCTAATCGGGCAGAGCGAGGGGGCGCTGGTGGCCCGGACCTACCTGGCCGACCGGCCGCATCCGGCGGTGGACACCATGGCCATGTTCAGTCCGCTGATCAACACGGGCCGGTCCTACTACCCGCCGGAGGACGCGTCCAGCGGCTGGGGGATCGCCGCCGGTTGGGAGTTGCGCGTCCTGTTCGGGCTCGCCGACGTCCTCGCGCGCAGCGGCAGCGGGCCGGACGAGCCGTTCATCCGGTCGCTGCTGGACGACGCGCCCTTCTACCGCACCGAACTGATGTGCCCGGTCCCGGGCGTACGGATACTCGCCTTCCTGCCGACCACCACCGCCACCGAGGCGCCGCCGGGCGAGTACACCGGCATTCCGGTGTTCCAGATGCCGGCGGTGCACGGCGGTCTACTCGGCCAGCCGGTGGTCGAGGCCCGGCTGGTGAACTTCCTCGCCGGCGAGCCGGTCAGTCGGCCGCAGCGGGGGTACGTCCTGCTCCAGCAGGTGGCCGCCGCCTGGCAGGCGCCCCCGCTGCCGTTCAGCCTCAACCCGGTCTGGCGGCGGGAGCGGGTGTCCGACCCGGCCTTCACCGGGAAGGTCTGCGGCTCGCGCTGACCTCGTCGGACCGGGCCCTCGGCCGGGCGTGCCAGAGCAGCCGGAGCGCAGCCACCGCCAGCCCGAGCACCAGCAGGGCCCAGAGCGGCTGGTACGGCAGCACGACCAGATGGATGGCGATGCCGACGATCGCGGCCACCGCCGCCAGCCCGTGCGACCAGCGGCGGCCGGTGAGGAGCAGGGGGCCGGCCGCCACCATCAGCACCGCGGCCCCCAGGTGGGCCCACATCCAGCCGCTCACGTCGAGGCGGAACATCCCCTCCCGGGTCAGCACCACGTACGGGTCGTCGTAGACATCGCTGACCCCGGCGAGAGCGTCGAAGAGGCCCGCTCCGGTGAGCAGCACGGCGGCCAGCATCCGCTGCCGGTTCCGCCTACCGGCGTCGTCCTGTGTCGTCACGCCGCCCTCCTCCCGCCGCCCGTCCCAGCCTAGGGACGGGCGACCGACTCCGTCCGGCGCTCGGCGGCGGAACCCGCCTCGCGCAGCGTGCGCCATGAGGCGGCGGTGACCAGGACGAAGACGCCGGCCGCCGCCCAGCCCACCGGAACCACCCCGTACGCCTGCCCAACGAACCCGGCGAGCGCCGCCCCGAGCGGGGCGCAGGCCAGGCCGACCACCCGCTGGGCCGCGCCGACCCGGCCGAGCAGCTCCGGCGGCACGTGCCGCTGCCCGTACGCGGCCCAGAGGCTGTTCCACACCGTGGTGCCGGCGGCGAAGCAGGCCAGCGTGACGCCCCCGGCCAGCGGGTGCCGGGCCGCCGCGAAGCCGGTCAGCGCCACGGTCTGGGCCAGCAGCACTCCGCGCAGCGCCGGCAGGGTGCCGAACCGCGCGGCCACCCGCCCGGCCCCGAGCGCCCCGACCAGTCCACCCACGACCACCCCGGCCGCGAACAGCCCGTACGCGGCCGCCGGCACCCGCAGCACCTCCAGCGCGTACAGCACCAGCACCGCCATCAGCCCGCTGATGGCGAGATTCGACCCCGCGGTGGCCAGCGTGACCCGCCACAACACCCGGTCCCTCCGCACCCACCGCACCCCTTCGCACGCCTCCCGCCACACCGACCGCCGCCCGGTCCCCCCGCGCGCCCCCGCGCCTGGGAGTGGAGTGACGGTGAGGACGAGGAGGGCGGCCAAGGCGAAGGTGAGGGCGTCGACGGTGAAGGGGAGCGCCGCCGAGAGGGCGAAGAGGACGCCGGCCAGGGGGGCGCCGAGGAAGCCGCCTGCCACCGCCGTGCCGGCCTGGAGACGGCCGTTGGCGGTGGGCAGGGCGGCCGGTGGCACCAGCGACGGCAGCATCGCGAACGAGGCCGCGTCGAAGAGCGTGCCGAGGGTGGCCAGCAGGAACGCGACGGCCGCCAGCGCGGCGACGCCGGCCCGGCCGGTGGCGACCAGCACGGCCAGGCCGGCCACCACCACGGCCCGCGCCCCGTCCACCGCCACCATCGTCCGGCGGCGGTCCCAACGGTCGGCGTACGCGCCGCCGAGCAGGCCGAGGAGCAGCGGCGGGAGCTGTCCGGCGACGGTCACCGCGGCGATCGCCCGGGGATCACGGGTCAGCGTCGCGGCCAGCAGGGCCAGGGCCGGCGTACGCAGGGTGTCGCCGAACCGGGAGGCGACGGCGGCGGACCAGAGCAGCCGGTAGTTCCGGCCGAGCACGGAGGTGGTCATGCCGAGGGACCCTGAGGCCTGAAGCGGGTCGAGGGTCAAGCGGGGAGGAAAACGGGACGGACACCGTCGGCGCCGGCCGGTACGGTGAGCGCCGGAATCCGAACGGGGAGCACGATTGGACCGCACCTTCCAGGTCGACCTCCGCGGCGTGGTCGACCTGCTCAGCCATCACCTCTACGGCAGCCCCCGGGTCTACGTCCGGGAGCTGCTGCAGAACGCCGTCGACGCGATCACGGCCCGGCGGGCCGGCGAGCCGGACGCCCCGGCCCGGGTCTGCATCGAGCCGCCGGAGCTGACCGGCGACGGCACGCTGCGGGTGCACGACACCGGCATCGGCCTGACCGAGGCCCAGGTGCACGAGCTGCTGGCCACCATCGGCCGCAGCTCCAAGCGGGACGAGCTGGGCTTCTCCCGGCACGAGTTCCTCGGTCAGTTCGGCATCGGCCTGCTCTCCTGCTTCCTGGTGGCCGACGAGATCCGGGTGGTCACCCGGCACGCCGACCAGCCGACCGTGCTCTGGACCGGCTGGTCCGACGGGCGGTACGCGGTCCAGCTCGCGGAGCCGGGACAGGCCCGCGACGAGCCCGGCACCACGGTGACGCTGGTGCCCCGGCGCGACGCCGACCAGTGGTTCGGGGTGCCGACCGTGACCGAGCTGGCCCGCCTCTACGGCAGCCTGCTGCCGGTCGACGTCCGGGTCGGTGACATCCCGACCACCGCCGGCCCGCCGCCGTGGCCGACCACGCCGGGCGTGCCGGTCGACCGCGCCGCCCTCCACCGGTACGCGCAGGACGTCCTCGGCTTCGTCCCGTTCGACGTGGTGCCGCTGGCGGTGCCCGAGGCGGGGCTCACCGGCGTGGCGTTCATCCTGCCCACCCCGGTGAACCCGGCCGCCCGGGCCGGGCACCGGGTCTACCTCAAGCGGATGCTGCTCACCGAGCACGCCGACGGGCTGCTGCCCGACTGGGCGTTCTTCGCCCACTGCGTGCTGGACGCCAGCGAGCTGCGGCCCACCGCCAGCCGGGAGGCGCTCTACGAGGACGCCCTGCTCACCGCCACCCGGGACGTCCTCGGCGACCAGGTCCGCGGCTGGCTGGTCCGGCTGGCCAAGCACGACCCGCGCCGGCTCGCCGAGTTCCTCCAGGTGCACCACCTGGGCGTCAAGGCGCTCGCCCTGCACGACGACGAGATGCTCCGTCTGGTCGACCAGTGGTGGCCGATGGACACCAACGTCGGCACCCTCACCCTGGCCGAGTTCCGCCAGCGGCACGGACTGATCCGCTATGCCGCCAGCCTCGACGAGTTCCGCCAGCTCGCCGCCGTCGCGGCGGCGCAGGACCTGGCCGTCGTCAACGGCGGCTACACCTACGACACCGAGCTGATCGAGCGACTGCCTACCGTGGACCGGTCGGTGCTCCTCGAGCGGCTGGAGCCGAGCGACCTCACCACCCGCTTCGACATTCTCGACCCGGCCACCGAGCTGGCCCTGCGGCCGTTCCTGGCCGGAGCGCAGCGGGCCTTGGAACGGCTCGGCTGCGAGGTGGTGGTCCGGGCGTACGATCCGGTCTCGCTGCCCGCGCTCTACCTGGTCAGCCGCTCGGCCGCGTTCCACGACCAGCTCGCCGCCAGCCGCGACAAGGCCGACGAGCTGTGGGGCGGGGTGCTCGACGCGCTGGCCACCTCCGCCCCGCCGGACCGGCCGCAGCTGGTGCTCAACCATCGCAACCCGCTGGTCCGCCGGGTCACCACGCTGACCGACCCGGAGCTGGTCGGGCTCGCCGTCGAGGCGCTCTACGGGCAGGCCCTGCTGCTCGGGCACCACCCGGTCCGGGCGGCCGACGCCGCCCTGCTGAACACTTCCTTCCTCGGCCTGCTCGGCCGGGCCGTACCGGGACAGGAGTGAGGCGGCGTGAGCGACGACGACCTCTGGCGGATGCTTTCCGAGATCGACAACATGCCGTACGGCCCGGGGCAGGTCGCCGCGCTGGAGCAGCTGCTGCGCCGGGCCGACGCGAGTGACGACCGGCACCTCGCCTTCGCCGCCCGGATCATCGGCACCACCGCGTACGTCTACGGCGGTGAGCCGGCCAAGTCCTTCGTCACCTTCTCCTGGTGCCTCGGCGAGTACGACCGCGACCCGCAGCCCTACCACCAGCGCTACACCCACCAGCTGCTCTGGTTCTTCAAGTACATGGTCACCGCCATGCTGAAGTTCCCCGAGCTGCCGCTCGACCGCACCTACGCCGTGCTCGACGACATGGAACGGCGCTACCGGGAGTCGGGGCACACCCTCCAGGCCGTCCACAAGCACCGCTACCTGGTCGCCGCGCACCTCGGCGCGGCGGAGGAGGCGGCGGAGTGGTACCGCCGCTGGATGACCACGCCCCGCGACGCCCTCTCCGACTGCGCCGGCTGCGACCCGACCACCCAGGTCGAGCACCTGGCCCGCAGCGGCCGGCACGAGGAGGCGGTGGCGCTGGCCGAGCCGGTGCTCGTCGGCCGGCTGAGCTGCACCGAGCAGCCGCAGGCGATCCTCACCGCGCTGCTCACGCCCTACCGGGAGACCGGCCGGGCCGACGCCGCGCGGAACGCGCACCGGGAGGCGTACCGGCGGCTGCGCGGGCGCCTCTCCGACCTGTGGGAGATCGCCGACCACGTCGAGTTCTGCACGGTCACCGGCAACGAGGCGCGCGCCCTGGAGCTGGTCGAACGGCACCTCGACTGGCTGGACCGGGCACCCACGCCGGCCGCCGCCATGCACTTCGCGGCCACCGCCTCGGCGGCGCTGCGCCAGGTGCCCGGCGAGCTGACCGTGCACCGGCGGGCGTCCGGTGACCGCCCGGCCGCTGATGTGCCGGTGGGTGCGCTCGCCGAGGAGCTGGCCGGCACCGCCACCGCGCTGGCCGCCCGCTTCGACGTGCGCAACGGCACGGCGTACCAGTCCGGGCTGATCGCCCGGCGGCTCGCCGCCGAGCCGGTCGGCGAGCACCTGCCGCTCTCCGCCAGCCTGCGCCGCCGGCCGGTGCCGGCACCGCGCAGCGGTGGGTCGACCCCCGCCGCGCCGTTGCCGGTCACCGTCCCGGCCCAGGCCACCGCTGACGAGCTGCTGGCGCTGGCGGACGACTGCTGGCGCACGCACCGGCGCGACGGCCTGGTCGCCGTGCTCCGGGCGTACGACGAGCGGTACGCCGACGCCGACCTGCCCGCGGCCACCCGGGCCTGGCGGCTGGAGCTGCGCGCCGGCGAGCTGAACGAGGGCGACGGCGACGAGGTGGGGGCGGCGATCGAGGCCAACCGGGCCGCCCTGGCCGCCTGGCGGGAGGTGCCGGACCCGGTCCGGGCGCAGGTGGTGGCCGGCCGGCTGGGCAGCCTGCTCTGCACGACCGAAGAGGGCGCCGAGGCGGGGCTGGCGCTGGCGCGGGAGTCCGCCGGCCACCTCGCTGCCCACGGCTCCCAGCGGGAGCGCGCCGCCGCCCAGGATCGGCTGGCCCTGGCGTACGTGCACCGGGAGCGGTGGGCGGACGCGCTCGACGCGCTGGACCGAGCCGCCGCCGAGGCGGACGTCGACCCGTGGCTGGCGGGCCGGGTGGCGCTGCACCGGACGCACGTGCTGGAGCAGTTGGCCCGGGCCGAGGAGTTCCGCGAGGCCGCGGCGCACGCCCGCCGGTGCATCCGGGAGTTGGGTGACGGCGAGCTGCTGACCGCCGCCTGCCTGGCGCACGCCCGGTCGGCGGACGATCCGGCCGAGGCCGTCGCCGCCTGCGACGAGGCGTTGGCGTCCGCCCCGGCGGGGGCGCGGCTGCCGGTGCGGGTCACCCGGGGTCGGGCGCTGCTCGCCGCCGACCGGGCCGCCGAGGCGGTGGACGACCTTGCCGAGGCGGTCACCCTCTGCGTCGAGCAGGGGCTGCCGGGGGACGCGCTGCTCCGCTGGGAGCTGGCGAACGCCTACCGGCTGGCCGGGCGGCTCGGCGAGGCCGCCGAGGTGGCCGAGGAGGCGGTGCTCGGGCTGGACCGGGCCGGCGCCCAGGCCGAGGCGGACCGGTGCCGGCACCTGCTGGCCGGCGTCTACCAGGGACTCGGCGAGATCGACCCGGCGCTCGCCCTGCTCGACCAGCTCGCCGAGAACCTGGACGGGCCGGACAATCTTCCGCACCGGGGTCAGGTGCTGGAGGAGGCCGGCGGGATCCTCTACGACGCGGACCGGGACGCCGTCGCGGCGCAGCGGTTCGCAGCGGCGGCGTCCGCGTACCGGCTGGCCGGGCACCCGGTGGACGAGCTGCGGGCCCGGCGGCGGGAGCTGCTCGCCCTGCACTGGTCCGGTGACCTGCCGGCGGCGGTCGCCGCGATCGAGGTGGTCGACGCGGCCGCCGGGGCGCTCGCCTCCCGGCCCGACGAGCCGCCCGTGGTGACATACGAGCGGGCGATGGCCGCCGACGCGGTGGCCCGGGTGCTGACCGCCGAGGACCGGCTGACCGCCGCGCTGGAGCGGGTGGCCGGGGTGCCGGACCGGCTCCGGTCGATCGAGGCGTTCGGTGAGGCGGCGCAGGTCGAGGTCTTCACCGGGGAGCTGCTGCTGCGGGACGGCCGGCCGGCGGAGGCGGAACGCCTGCTGCGGCACGTTCTCGGCGGGCTGCCCGGTGGTTCCCGCCCGGCCACCCAGGCCGCCTGGCTCCTGGCCCGGGCCCTGGACGACCTCGACCGCCCCGCCGAGGCGGCGAAGATCCGCGCCGAACACGGCATCGAGGACGACTGACCCGATCGGCGTCCCGATGGTCGGACCTGAGGCAACCGGCGGGTAACCGGGACTCCACCGGCGTCGCGGGTGAGGTCTAGGCTGGCCCGGTGGCGGTGGAACAGCAGGCGCGGGGTGCGGCGAACAGCGCGACGGGTGCGGGCCGACGCCGGTCCCGGCGGGACGAAATCCTGGAGATCGCGGTCGGACTCTTCGCCGCCCGTGGCTACCACGGCGTGTCGATGGACGACATCGGCGCCGCTGCCGGGGTGACCGGTCCGGCGCTCTACCACCACTTCGCCGGCAAGGAGGCCATGCTGGTCGCCGCGCTGATCCCGGTCAGCGAGGGGCTGCTCGCGGGCGGCCGGGAGCGGGCCGCCAACCATCCCGACGATCCGCGCGGCACGCTGGAGTCGCTGATCGACTTCCACGTCGACTTCGCGCTGGCCAACCCGGCCGTGATCGCCCTGCACCTGCACGAGCTGGACCGGCTCCCCGACGAGCCGCGCCGGCGGATCCGCCGGCTCCAGCGGCTGTACGTCGAGGAGTGGGTCACGGTGTTGACTGCGCTGCACCCGGGGCTGCCGGACGGCGAGGCGCGGGTCCTCGCCCACGCGGCCTTCGGCCTGATGAACTCCACCCCGTTTCTCGGCGGCGAGGTGGACCGCCGCCGCCGGGCCGAGCTGCTACGCGGCGCCACCCTCGCCGCCCTGCTGGCCCCCACCGATCCCGCCTGATCAGCTCATCCCGCGTCACGCGCCGGGGCGACTCGTGGGTGATCGGCGGCTCATGGTTACCTGACAGCCGTCCCAATCCTTGGACGCCGGGAGGAAACATGATCGAGTCGCTGCTGGTCGCCAACCGGGGCGAGATCGCCCGCCGGATCATCCGTACCGCCAAGCGGCTCGGGATCCGTGCGATCGCGGTGCACTCGGAGGCCGACGCCGGCCTGCCGTTCGTGACCGAGGCCGACGAGGCGGTCTGCGTCGGCCCGGCCAACCCGGCGCAGAGCTACCGGAACGTGGCGGCGATCCTCGCCGCCGCCAAGTCGACCGGCGCCCAGGCGATCCACCCCGGCTACGGCTTCCTGTCGGAGAACGCGGACTTCGCCCGTACCGTCGAGGCCAGCGGCCTGATCTGGGTCGGACCTGGCGCGGACGCGATCACCGCGATGGGCGACAAGATCAACGCCCGGAACCTGATGGCCGCGGCCGGCGTCCCGGTCGCGCCCGGCACCACCGACCCGGCGGCCGACCTGGACGCGGCGGTCGCCGCCGCTGCGGAGATCGGCTACCCGGTGATGGTCAAGGCCGCGGCCGGGGGCGGCGGCATGGGCATGAGCGTGGCCACCGACGAGGCCGCGCTGCGCACCGAGTACGACAAGGTCCGCTCGTTCGCCGAGCGGATGTTCGGCGACGGCTCGGTGCTGATCGAGCGCTACTTCCCCCGGGTACGCCATGTCGAGGTGCAGATCCTCGGCCTGGCCGACGGCCGGGTGGTGGCCCTCGGTGAGCGGGAGTGCTCGGTGCAGCGGCGCAACCAGAAGCTGGTCGAGGAGTCCCCGTCCCCGGCGGTCTCGCCGGAGCTGCGTGAGCGTTTCCTGGCCGCCGCCGTGCGGGCCGGCGAGGCGGTCAACTACCGCAACGCCGGTACGGTGGAGTGCCTGCTCGACCCCTCCACGCAGGAGTTCTTCTTCCTGGAGATGAACACCCGGCTCCAGGTCGAGCACCCGGTCACCGAGTACGTCTACGGCGTCGACCTGGTCGAGGAGCAGCTGCGGGTGGCCGCCGGCCTGGCCCCGACCTTCGACCCGGACGCGCTCGCGCCGCACGGGCACGCCATCGAGCTGCGGATCAACGCCGAGGACCCGAAGCGCTTCCTCCCCGGCCCCGGCGCGATCACCACCTGGAACGAGCCGGCCGGCGCGGGCGTCCGTGTCGACTCCGGCTACGTCGCCGGCAACCCGGTCACCCCGTTCTACGACAGCCTGATGGCGAAGCTGATCGTCAGCGGGGCCACCCGTGAGGAGGCGGTGGAGCGGGCGAAGGCCGCGGTGGCCCAGTTCGAGATCGCCGGCCCGAAGAACAACCTGCCGTTCTTCGCCGAGCTGCTGGAGAACCCGGAGTTCCTCTCCGGCGACTACGACACGGGCATCGTCTCGCGGATGCGCTGACCACCCGTTCGGGAGGTGTGCGACTCTCGCGCACACCTCCCGGGTGACATGCTGGAGGGCACCCATCACGTAACACCGTCACAGTGAGGTGACCCCTTATGGCGGAACTGCCGGACTTCGTCTCCATCCGGGAGGTCGGGCCGCGGGACGGACTCCAGAACGAGGACCCGATCCCGACCGACGCCAAGGTACGACTGCTTGACGCGCTGTCGCGTACCGGCGTCAAGCGGATCGAGGCCGTCTCCTTCGTGCACCCGAAGGCGATCCCGCAGATGGCCGACGCCGACGAGGTGTGGCAGCGGGCCACGAAGGCCGACGGGGTGCGGTACTCGGCGCTGGTGCCGAACAGCCGCGGCGCGCAGCGAGCCCTCGCCGCCGGCTTCACCGAGATCGAGGTGGTGGTGTCGGCCAGCGACACGCACAACCGGCGCAACGTCAACCGCTCGACCGAGGAGTCCCTGGACGACATCGCCGAGCTGATAAACCTGCTGCACGGCGCGGGCGCGCGGGCCGAGGTGATCGTGGCGACCAGCTTCGGCTGCCCGTACGAGGGGGACGTCGACCCGCAGCGGGTGGCGGGCATCGTCGACCGGGTGGTCCGGGACGGCGCCGACCGGGTGGCGTTCGGCGACACCACCGGCATGGGTACGCCCCGCCGGGTCCGTGAGCTGGTCACCGCGGTCCGCGACCGGAACGCCCACATCCCGGTGCTGCTGCACTTCCACAACACCCGGGGCACCGCCCTGGCGAACGTGCTGACCGCCATGGAGCTGGGCATCACCGAGTTCGACGCCAGCGTGGGTGGCCTGGGTGGCTGCCCGTACGCCCCGGGGGCCAGCGGCAACCTGGCCACCGAGGAGGCCGTGCACATGCTGCACGACATGGGCATCGACACCGGGATCGACCTGGACGCCCTGATCGAGGCGGCCGAGCTGGCCGAGGAGCTGGTCGGGAAGAAGCTCCCGTCCGGCGTGCTGCGGGCCGGCCCGCGTACCCGCCTCACCCCGATACCCGCCTGAGCTCGGGTCTGCTGAGCGCCGATCAGGAGGTTCGCGTCCGGTACCCGACTCGGGACGGACGCGAACCTCCTGATCGTCAGGGCTCGCCCCGGCGTGCGACGTTGGCGCGGGTCAGTGGGTGAGGGCGCCGGTCTCGATGGGAAGGCCGGCGGTCACCCAGTCCTCGATGCCCGCGGCGTACTTGCGGACGTTGGTGTAGCCGAGGGCGGTGAGGCGGTCGGCGACCCGGCCGCTGTTCGGGCAGCTCGGGTTCGAGCAGTACGTGACGATGGCGGCGGTCCGGTCCGGCAGGAGCGCGGCGGCCCGCTCGGCCACCTCGGCCTCGATCAGCGGGATCGCGCCGGGAAGGTGCTGCTGGACGTAGTACTCCCCGCCGAGCGCGTCGACGACGGTCACGGTGCCGGCGTCGATCGCGGCGCGCAGTCCGTCCCGGGTGATGAGGGTGGTCATGGCAACCTCCACGGTAAATGGACTAGAGTCCGGTTATGCCTCGGAACGTTAGCGGACCGCAGTCCGTTTCCGCCACCCCTCCGGCGGAACTGCTGTTGTTGCGTACCGCACCCCCGCGCGAGCGGGCCGACGCGGCGCGCAACCGGGCGGCCGTCCTGGACGCGGCTGCCGCGCTCTTCCAGGAGCGCGGGGTGGAGGCGGTCTCGATGGACGCGGTGGCCGCCGCCGCCGGAGTCGGCAAGGGAACGCTGTTCCGCCGGTTCGGTGACAAGGCGGGCCTGGCCGTGGCGCTCCTCGATCAGCAGGAACGCGCACTCCAGGAAGCGATCCTCTTCGGCCCGGCCCCGCTCGGGCCCGGCCCGGCCGGCGAGGCACCCTTCCCGCGCGGCCGGCTCCGGGCGTTCGTCGACGCCTACCTCGACTACCTGCTCGCCAATCTCGACCTCGTCCTGATGTCGGAAACCGCCTCGCCGGGCGGGCGCTACCGGATCGGTGCCTACCGGTTCTGGCACCAACACGTGACGCTCCTGCTGGCCGGGCGCGAGGACCCGGCGGCCGACGCGCACACCCTGCTGGCCCCCCTCGCCGCCGAGCACGTACGCGGGGTGCGGGACGAGTTGGGTGACGAGCGGCTGCGGGCGGGGGTGCTGGCACTCGCCGACGCCCTCACCGGCTGACCCCGGGCCGCGCCGCTGATGGCCGCTCCGGGCACCGCGGCCCGGTCGCTCGCCGGAGGGGGCGTGGATGCGCTAGCCTAACGATCGTTCAGGTCGGTCGGCGCGCTCACGAGGCGGCCGGTGGCAATGGGAGTCGGCGTGACGCTCGACGGTGAGGCCCTGGAGCAGCTGCGCAAGCGCGCCAAGGCGGGCGGTGCGGACAAGTACCACGCGGCGAACGCCGCCAAGGGCAAGCTCTTCGCCCGCGAACGGGTCGCGCTCCTGGTCGACGAGGGCTCCTTCGTCGAGGACGGCCTCTATGCCAATGCGATGGCCGAGGGGCTGCCCGCCGACGGCGTGGTCACCGGCACCGCCACCATCGACGGCCGCCCGGTCTGCCTGATGGCAAACGACTCCACGGTCAAGGCGGGCAGCTGGGGCGCGCGCACCGTCGAGAAGATCATCCGGATCATCGAGCGGGCGTACACCACGGGCGTCCCGATGGTCTACCTGGTCGACTCGGCCGGCGCCCGGATCACCGACCAGGTAGAGCTCTTCCCGGGCCGGCGCGGCGCCGGCAAGATCTTCTGGAACCAGGTCCGCGCCTCCGGCGCCATCCCGCAGGTCTGCGCCCTGTTCGGGCCGAGCGCGGCGGGCGGGGCGTACATCCCGGCGTTCTGTGACGTGGTGGCCATGGTGGACGGCAACGCCAGCATGTACCTCGGCTCCGACCGGATGGTCGAGATGGTCACCGGCGAGAAGACCACCCTGGAGGCGATGGGCGGGGCCAAGGTGCACTGCGCCGAGTCCGGGGTCGGGCACTTCCTCTGCAAGACCGAGGCCGAGGCGCTCGACGTGGTCAAGCGCTACCTGTCGTACCTGCCGGCGAACTGGACACAGACGCCGCCGCAGGCCGAGCCGATCGCGGCGGCCGAGAAGGCCGACCTGGCCGCGCTGGTCCCGGCCAGCGAGCGGCAGGCCTTCGACATGCGCCGGTACGTCAAGGGCCTGCTCGACGAGGACAGCTTCTTCGAGATCCAGGCGCTCTGGGCCAAGGAGCTGACCATCGGCTTCGGCCGGCTGAACGGCGAGGTCGTCGGCGTGGTCGGCAACAACTCGATGTTCAAGGGCGGCGTGCTCTTCGTCGACTCGGCCGACAAGGCGACCCGCTTCGTCCAGCTCTGCGACGCGTTCAACGTGCCGCTGCTGTTCCTGAGTGACGTGCCCGGCTTCATGGTCGGCAGCGCGGTGGAGAAGCAGGGCATCATCCGGCACGGCGCCAAGATGATCACCGCAATCTCCGAGGCGACCGTACCCAAGATCTGCGTGGTGGTCCGCAAGGCGTATGGCGCCGGCCTCTACGCGATGGCCGGCCCCGGCTTCGAGCCGGACGCCACGATCGCGCTGCCCACCGCCAAAATCGCGGTGATGGGCGCGGAGGCCGCGGTCAACGCCGTCTACGCCAACAAGATCGCCGCGATCGAGGACGAGACCGAGCGGGCCGCCTTCGTCGCCGCGAAGCGCGAGGAGTACGAGCGGGACATCGACATCGTCCGGCTCGCCAGCGAGCTGGTGATCGACGCGATCGTCGAGCCGCACCAGCTGCGCGCCGAGTTGGTCCGCCGGTTCGCCGCCGCCGGTGGCAAGGAGCGGCACTTCTCCCGGCGCCGGCACGGCGTCACCCCGGTCTGAGGCCGGTCCCGACCGACCGCAGCACCCGCCGTCCCGACGTCACGAGCGACCGACGGCCAGGCCACACAGGAGGAACAGATGGACTTCCGGCTCAGCGAGGAGCAAGAGGCGCTGCGGGAGAGCGTGCGGGACTTCGCCCGCGAGGTTGTCGCCCCGACCATCGCCGAGCACTACGAGCAGCACACCTTCCCGTACGAGATCATCCGCCAGATGGGGAAGATGGGCCTGTTCGGCCTGCCCTTCCCCGAGGAGCACGGCGGCATGGGCGGCGACTACTTCGCGCTCTGCCTGGCCCTGGAGGAGTTGGCCCGGGTCGACTCCAGCGTGGCGATCACCCTGGAGGCGGCGGTCTCCCTCGGCGCGATGCCGATCTACCGGTTCGGCACGGAGGAACAGCAGGCGCGGTGGCTGCCGAAGCTGCTCAGCGGTGAGGCGCTGGCCGGCTTCGGCCTGACCGAGCCGGGCTTCGGCTCGGACGCCGGCGGCACCCAGACCCGGGCGGTGCTGGACGAGTCGACGAACGAGTGGGTGATCAACGGCTCGAAGGCGTTCATCACCAACTCGGGCACCGACATCACCGTGCTGGTCACCGTCACCGCGGTCACCGGGACGAAGCCGGACGGCTCGAAGGAGTTGTCCACCATCATCGTCCCGTCCGGCACGCCCGGCTTCACGGTCGCGCCCGGCTACTCCAAGGTCGGCTGGACCGCCTCGGACACCCATGAGCTGACCTTCGACGACTGCCGGGTTCCGGCGGAGAACCTGCTCGGCCAGCGCGGCCGGGGCTTCGCCCAGTTCCTGCGCATCCTCGACGAGGGGCGGATCGCGATCGCCGCCCTGGCGGTCGGCCTCGCCCAAGGCTGCGTCGACGAGTCGATCAAGTACGCCAAGGAGCGCCACGCCTTCGGCCAGCCGATCGGCAACTACCAGGCGATCCAGTTCAAGATCGCCGACATGGAGTTGAAGGCGCACACCGCCCGGCTGGCGTACTACGACGCGGCCGCGCGGATGCTGGCCGGCGAGCCGTTCAAGCGCCAGGCGGCGATCGCCAAGCTGCACGCCAGCACCGTCGCGGTGGACAACGCGCGCGAGGCGACCCAGATCCACGGCGGCTACGGCTTCATGAACGAGTACCCGGTGGCCCGCTTCTGGCGGGACGCCAAGATCCTGGAGATCGGCGAGGGCACCAGCGAGGTGCAGCGCATGGTCATCGCCCGCGACCTGGGCATGTGACGCGAGGCCCGGCCGGGTCGGCCAAGGCCCCGGGCGGGTCGTTCGTCTGTCGGATATCGGCAGCGGACGGTCGGCTGGCCGACGATCGGCTGGGACGCGTCGGAGCCGATCCGTACTCTTCGGGCCCATGACTCCGGATCATGGTCGTTCGCGGAGCCCGGATGGTCGTACCCGTCTGTCCGACCTGCTGCGTGGGCACCGGCTCGCCGCCGGCCTCACCCAGGCGGAGTTGGCCGCCCGGGCCGGCGTCGGGGTGCGGACCGTCCGCGATCTGGAGCGAGGTCGGTCCGCGCGACCTCAGCGCACCACCATCGACCTGCTCGCCGACGCGCTCGGGCTGACCGGCGCCGCCCGGCAGGAGGTCCTCGCCGCGGCCCGGCCGACCCCGGCCCAGACCGCCGTTCCCGGCCCGGCCGCGCGGCACCTCCCGGTCACCGGCGCCGCGGCCCCCCGATCGGGTACGCGGATCGCGCTGCCCCAGCCGGTCCCGCTGATCGGCCGGGACCGGGACGTCGCCGAGGTGGCCGCCCTGCTCGACGCCGAGCACCCGATGGTGAGCCTGGTCGGCCTCGCCGGGGTCGGCAAGACCGCACTCGCCCTCAGCGTCGCGTACGCGGTGGCCGCCGACCATCCGGCCGGAGTCGCCGGGGTGCTGATCGGCGAGGGCTCCGACGCCACCGACGTGCTCGCCGCCTCGGTCGCGGTGCTCGGCGTGAGTCGGCTGGCCGACCTCCCCGACCTGCTGGCCGGCCGACCGGCGTTGCTGCTGGTGGACGCGGTCGAGCGAGCGCCCGGACCGGTGGCCGAGGCGCTGCGGGCGCTGGTCGCCGCCGCACCGACGCTGCGCGTGCTGGTCACCGGCCGCCGCCCGGTCGGCCTCCCCGCAGAGCTGGTCCGGCCGGTCGCGCCGCTCGACGTGCCGCCGGTCGGGGCGACCCCGACGGATCCGGCGGCGCTGGCCCGCTGGCCGGCGGCCACGCTGTTCACCGCGCGGCTCGCCCAGGTGCGCCGCGAACCGCCCACGCCGGCGGAGCTGCCGGCGCTCGCCGCGCTGGTCCGTCGCCTCGGTGGCCTGCCGCTGGCCATCGAGTTGATGGCCGCGCGGGGCCGGATCCTCGACGTCACCGAGCTGCTCGACCGGTACGGCGACCGCGTCCTCGACCTGGCCACCGGCGGCCGCCCCGGGTGGGAACCCGCCGAGCGGCCGGCCAGCCCGGTGACCCTGCGGGAGGCGGTGGCGACCAGCTACCGGCTGCTCGCGCCCGCGGAACGGGCCGCGCTGCGCCGACTCTCCGCGTTCCGCAACCGGTGGTCGGTGGAGCTGGCCGAGGAACTGCTCGCCGACGGCGGCGATCGGGAGGACGCCGTGCCCCTGCTCGACCGGCTGCGCGAACTCGGCCTGCTCAGCGTCCGGGGCACCGGCCCGTTCCGGTTCCGCCTGCTCGACGCGGTACGCGACTTCGCCACCGAGCAGGCCGCCGGCGAGGGCGAGCTCGTCCGGATCCGGAGCCGGCACGCCCTCGCCGTCACCGGGCTGGTGCTCCGTACCGCCCCGAACCTGGTCGGCGCAGACGTGCCCGCCGCCGTGCGGCTGCTGGACGAGGCGACCAGCGACATCATCGCCGCCCTCGGGCACGCCGCCGATCACGATCCGTTGACCGCGCTGCGGCTGGCGGCGGCGCTGCCCCGCTGGTGGCGGCTGCGGGGGCGGGACGTCTCCGGACGGCGGTGGCTGCGGCGGTTGCTGGCCGACCCGCGCACCGCCGACGCCGGCCCGGTGCTGCGGGCCTGGGCGATGATCGGGGCCGCCCGCCTGGCCGCCGAGCACGGCGCAGAGCCGGAGGAGCTGGCGGCGGCGCGGTCGGCGCTGGCCGCCTTCCAGGAGGCCGGCGAGGTGACCGGCGAGCTGTCGGCCCGCTCGGTGCTCTGCCTGCTGCTGCCCACCGTCGGCGCGCACGACGAGGCCCGGGAGCAGGCCGAGGCGATGCTCGAAGTGGCCGCCCGGCACGGCCGGGTACGCGGAATGGCGGTCGCGCAGACGCACCTCACCTGGCACGACGTCCGGACGGGTGACCTGGCCGGGGCGCGCCGCCGACTGGCCACGGTGGACCGGCTGGCCGCCGAGTGCGGCGAGCAGCGGCTCCGCCTGCTGGGCCGGGTCAACCTCGCCGAGGTGGCCCGCCTGGAGGGCCGGTACGCCGACGCCGTGGAGCAGGGGCGGCGGGTGGCGGCGGCCCTCGCCGAACTGGGCGACCCGGGGCACCGGCGCCGGGCGCTCGGCACGGTTGGGCTGGCCCTCGCCGAGGCGGGGCGGACGGACGAGGCGGTGGAGGTGGTGGCCGAGCTGCGGCCCGCCTTCCCGGTGCCGGATCAGCGCCGGCCGGTCGAGGACCGGCCCGGTGTCATGGAGGCCCGTGCCCGCCGGCCGGAGGACGCGGTCTGCGCGCTGATCGAGGGCCACCTGGCGCTGCACCGGGGCGACCGCGAGCAGGCGGCCGAGTGGTTCGCCGCGGCGGCCGACGCGGCCACCGAGGGGCGGGACCGGCGGGACGCGGTGGAGGCGCTGGTGGGCCTCGCGGCGAGCACGGCCGACGTCACGGTGCTGGACCGGATGGACCGGGCGCGCCGGTCGACCGGGATCAGCCTGCTGCGCCGCGAGGAGGATCTGCTCTACGCGCTGGTGGCCGCCCGTCCGAGACGGTGACCTCACCCGGTGTCCGGGCGCGATCGGCGAGGGGAGCGGGGTGGCGCGAGCGAAGAAGCCCCCTGTGTTGCCCCTCGCTCATCGCTCGCGCCGGCACCCCCCGGTGCGCCCCCGCTCGCAGCGAAGCCTATCCAGGCTGCCAGGCGGCTTTGGATGGTTTTGTGGGTTAATGCGGCGCAACAGCGGCGGTTCTGCCGGTCATTCTGCCGGTGACCGATCGGTACGCCCGGTCGACGGCTCGCCGGCCGCCGGGTCAGCAGTCGGCGGCGGTCGGCTGGGCGTGCGGCTCGGAGTCGCCGCTCCCGGCGGTCGCGCACGGGTGGACCGCGTCGCGGACCCGGCGCAGGCCGTCGAGGAGGGCGGCCAGGGCGGCCGGGTCGAGCTGGCCGGTGAACCACTGCTCGATGATCTGCAGGTGCCCCGGCAGGGTCTCGTCGAGCCGGGTCAGGCCGGCGGCGGTGACCACCGCGTACGAGCTGCGCCGGTCGGTGGGGCAGGCCCGGCGGCGGAGCAGCCCGTCGCGTTCCATCCGGTCCACCACCCGGGTCACCCCGCTGGTGGACAGCGAGGTCTGCGCCGCGAGGTCGGTCATCCGCAGCTGGTGACCCGGTGAGCGGGCGAGCCGCATCAGCACCTCGAACTCGACCGAGGAGAGGCCGTGCTCCTCCAACTGGGCGGCGAACCGGGCCGACAGCCCGGCGCTCGCCTCGAAGAGCAGGCCGATGGCGGTGATCCGGGGATCGTCGAACACGTTCTGGTTCACGCCACCATCCTAGCAGTCCTTGACACGGGGAATATTGCTGTGCCTATAGTTGCTAAGTCAGTCGTTGGGCTACTCAATCAATCTTCCCTGGAGGACAGCACCATGACCAGCAGCACCGAAGCGGTTACCCGCGACTGGGAGGGCCTCACCATCCCGGCCGCCGGCACCTACCTGCTGGACGCCGCTCACAAGCGCGTCGGGTTCGTCGCCCGGCACATGATGGTCAGCAAGGTACGCGGCGAGTTCGCCGAGGCGTCCGCCACGATCACCGTCGCGGAGGACCCGATGCAGTCCTCGGTGACCGCCACCATCCAGGCGGCCAGCATCCACACCGCGATGGCCGACCGCGACGCGCACCTGCGCAGCGGCGACTTCCTGGACGCCGAGAAGTTCCCGACCCTGGAGTTCCGCAGCACCGGCGTGAAGTCCCGGAACGGTAGCCAGTTCATCCTCTCCGGCGAGCTGACCATCAAGGATGTCACCCGCCCGGTGGACCTGGAGGTCGAGTTCGAGGGCGTCGGCCGTAGCCCGTTCGGCCAGGACATCTTCGGCTTCTCCGCCAGCACCGAGATCGACCGCGAGGCGTTCGGCCTCACCTGGAACGTCGCCCTGGAGACCGGTGGCGTCCTGGTCGGCAAGAAGATCAAGATCGAGATCGAGGGCGAGGCCATCCGCCAGGCCTGACCTCCCCGTACGGCCCCACGGGCCCGTGCCGTCACCCGACGGCGCGGGCCCGTTCGGCGTGTCCGGTCGGGTGCGAATTGTCACGTCCGATTCGCGGGCTTCGTGCGGTGCGGAGGGTGGCGGTTGGGTAGGAGAGCAGACCTGCGCCGGGCCCTCTGGTTCGGTGGGCCTGGGCGCACCTAACGTGAATGCTTCCACAATGCGTTCCGGAACGATACGGTTCCGTTGCGCTTCGCGCCGGGAGGACAGATGGGTAGAGACGTCGAGCAGGGCGCCTTCTCCCGGGAGGACCGGGTCCGCTACCGGCGGAAGGTCCGGCGGTGCCTGGACGTCTTCGCGCTGATGCTGGACGACTTCGGCTTCGACGCCGACCGTCCGATGACCGGGCTGGAGATCGAGCTGAACCTGGTCGACTCCGCAGCCGAGCCGGCCATGCGTAACGAGCAGATCCTCGCCGACATCGCCGACCCGCTCTTCCAGACCGAGTTGGGGCAGTTCAACCTGGAGTTGAACGCCTCGCCCCGGCTGATCGAGGGCACCGGCTTCGCCGACTACGAGCAGGACCTGCGCAGCAGCCTCAGCCGAGCCGACGAGCGCGCCGCCAAGTCCGACGCCAAGATCGTGATGGTCGGCATCCTGCCCACCCTCACCGAGCGCCACCTGGTCGCCGACAACCTCTCCACCAACGAGCGGTACCGGGTGCTCAACGACCAGATCGTCGGTGCCCGGGGCGAGGACATCGAACTGGACATCCGGGGCGTCGAGCGACTCCGGACGCACAACGACTCGATCGCCCCGGAATCCGCCTGCACCAGCCTCCAGTTCCACCTCCAGGTCGCGCCGGACAGCTTCGCCGACTACTGGAACGCGTCCCAGGCCATTGCCGGCGTGCAGGTGGCCATCGGGGCCAACTCGCCGTTCCTCTACGGCCGCCAGCTCTGGGCGGAGACCCGGATCGCCCTGTTCGAGCAGGCCACCGATACCCGGCCGGACGAGCTCAAGGCCCAGGGCGTACGCCCCCGGGTGTGGTTCGGCGAGCGCTGGATCACCTCGATCTTCGACCTCTTCGAGGAGAACGTCCGCTACTTCCCGCCGCTGCTGCCGATCGTCGAGGACGAGGACCCGGTGGAGGTGCTGCACGCCGGCGGGGTGCCCGAGCTGTCCGAGCTGCGGCTGCACAACGGCACCGTCTACCGGTGGAACCGGCCGGTCTACGACATCATGGGCGGCCGCCCCCACCTGCGGGTGGAGAACCGGGTGCTGCCGGCCGGGCCGACCGTGGTGGACATGCTCGCCAACGCCGCCTTCTACTTCGGACTGGCCCGCGGCCTCGCCGAGGCGGACCGTCCGATCTGGAGCCAGCTCACCTTCAGCTCCGCCGAGGAGAACTTCCACGCCGCCGCCCGACGGGGCATGAACGCCGTGCTGCACTGGCCCCGGCTCGGCGAGGTGCCGGTGACCACACTCGTGCTCGATGTCCTGCTGCCCAAGGCCGCGCAGGGCCTGGACCGGTTCGGCGTCGCCCGGGCCGAGCGGGACCGCCTGCTCGGCGTCATCGAGCAGCGGTGCCGTACCGGCCGCAACGGGGCGGTCTGGCAGACCGAGACGGTCTGGGCGGCCGAGCGGCACCGGGGCCTGGACCGGGACGCCGCGTTGCACCACATGCTCCAGCGCTACGCCGAACTCCAGCGCAGCAACGAGCCCGTGCACACCTGGCCGGTCGACTGACCCCTCGCCTCGTCCGCCTCGGGTCGGTCAGCGGCCGCGGCGGCGGGCCTTCGGCCCGGTGCCCGAAGCGGTCGCGTCGCTCCTCGGACCGGCGGCCGGAGTGGTCCCGGCCCCCGTCGGCGCGGCGTCGGAGGAGCCACCACTGCCGGATCCGTCCGCAGGGGCCGGCGAGTCCGACGGCGTCCGCTGAGGCGGGATGGCCCGACCGCGACCGCCGGTGGCGCGCGCCCGCGCCGGCCCCGCGCTCTCCATGCCGGCCGACTCCGCGTCCGGCCCCGTCGGCTTCGCGCCCGACCTGGTCGGCTTCCCGCCTCGGCCGGCCGCGTCCGCGACCGGGTCGCCGGCCGGAGGAGCGACCGCCACGGGCTCGGTGGCCGACTCCGTCCCGCCCGACCGTCGCCCGAAGAGCCGCCAGCCGGATGCCGGCTTCGGGTCCACCGGCACGGTGTCGGCGGTGCCCGGTGCCTCGGCGGCCGGCTGGCCGGGTTCGCCGACGGATACGTCGTCCGGCTCGCCGGTGCGCTGCCGGGGCAGCGCCACGTCGGCGAGCGCGGCGGCTCGGCGTTCGGCCCGCTGGGCCAGCGCGGCGACCAGGGCCGAGCCGCCGATCCCGGCGATCACCGCGTACGGGGCGATCAGGTGGGCCGACACCTGCTCCGGGGAGATCGCCGCGAGCCTCGGCACGGCCAGCAGGTACGCCAGTGCGACGAGGATCGGCCCGGCCGCCCCGGAGGCCGCCGCCCCGACCCGCCGCTCCAGCGTCCGGGCCGTACGCCGGGCGGCCAGCGCGCCGATCACCACGGCGGAGCCCAGCGCGAGCAGGGCACCCGGCCAGTAGAAGTAGTCCCGGATCCAGTAGCGCTCGCTGTCCGCGCTGATCTGCCAGATGCCAAGCTGAGCGGTGCCGAGGCCGCGGCCGGAGCGCACGCCGTCCACCACCGACACCACGGCGAGCAGCCAGAGCCAACCGGTGGTGGCGACGAGGTTGCTGGCGGCAGCCCGGGAGTGCAGCGCCCAGATCGCCAGCAGCAGCCCGATGAGCAGCCCGACGGCGGCGTACCCGGCGGCGACGGTCTGCGGCGAGAAGGTGTCCGGCACCCGGGCGGCGCGGGCCGGTACGGCGACCAGCAGCACGGTGATCAGCGCGCCGACTCCGGCGGCGACGGCCAGACCGAGGTGCCGCAGCGTCCGGGCCGGTTCGTCGTCGTCCCCGCGCAACCGATGAGCGCAGACCGCACCGGCCACCACCGAGGTGGCGGAGATCCAGGTGGCCCAGACGAGGCTCGCGACCCAGGCCGCCTCGCCCGGGGCGTCGCCCGCCGGCGCCCAGTTGATGATGCCCAGGCCGTAGCCGAAGCCCAGCTGTGCCGCCGCGGCGCCGGCGGCCACGCCGAGCGCGGTGGCGATCGATCCTCCCCAGCCCCGTCTGGCCATGCCGGGGAGCGTAGCGTCCCAGGGTCGGCGCGGCGAGTCTTGACGGCAGACTCCTTCGCGCCGTGACGGCTTGGTGGCGGCGGGTACGGTCGCCGGGGACTTGGGCGGTGGACGCGATGACGGACGACGGGTTCCCGGACCGGCGGACCGGGGTGCACGACGGCCCGGGGCCGGATCGGACGAGGCTGCTCCTCGGCGGTGGCCTGGCGGTGGTCCTGCTGTCCGTGATCGGGGCGAGCGGCGGGTGGCTGCTCGCCGGGGAGCCGGACAACCCGGTTCCACCGGCCGCGGCGGTCAGCACCCCGCCAGGGCCGAGCGACGACCCGCCGACCGGGCAGCCGCCCACGGCCGGGCCGGAGCGTCCAACCGCGACGCGGACCACCACCGCGGGGGGACTGACTGTCCCCGAGGTGGTGGGGGCCGACTTCGTGGCGGCCCGCCGCGAGTTGCGCGACCGCAAGCTCGGCTGGCGGCTGGTCTTCGGCACCGGATCCGGCCGCTCCGTCGAGCGCACCTCGCCCGCGCCGGGTACCCCGGTGCGGCGCGGGGTCACCGTCACCCTCTGGGTCACCGGTCCGGCCCCGATCGTGTCCGTGCCGGACCTGGTCGCCCAGGATTGTGGCGACGCGGCGGACGACCTGGTCGAGGCGGGCCTGTACCCGCGCTACCGGACCGGCCGGCGGGGTCCGGTCACCGTGCAGGACCCGGTCGGCGGCGCTTCGGCGCGGTGGAACGACCCGGTCGCCCTCACCTGTGGCGACGCGCCGGCCGCGACCCCGGAGGGCACCCCGCGGCCGACGCCGTGACGGCCGGCTCGCCGGGCTGATCCCCGCCGATGGTTGCCCGGACCGATACCGTGGACGACGAGGGCCAGGCGCCCGGCCCGGCGGGGAAAGGACGTGCCATGAGCGACGACCGCCAGGAGCCACCCGCCAGGGACGCCGATGCGACCCGGGCCATGCCATCTCCCGGCGGTGCTGACGAGGCCGACGCGACCCGGTCGATGCCGTCCGGCGGCGAGGCCGACGCGACCCGGTCGATGCCCCGCGGCGAGGGGAACGCCACCGCGCGGCAGCGGCCGGCGGACGCCACCGCGCCGATCCCCCCGGCCTGGTCCGGACGGGCGGGGGTGCCGCCGCGGCCGGCCGGGTACCCCGAGCCCGGCGCCGAGTGGTACGCCGAGGAGCAGGCCGGTCGTCCCTGGTGGATGCCGATTCTGTTGGGCATCCTCGCGCTGGTGCTGATCGCGCTGATCGGGTTGGGGGTCTGGCTGGCGCTCCGCGCGGCGGAGCGGAACTCCGGACCCGGCCCGCTGCCCTCGCCCGTGCCGAGTACCGCCCCGGAGACGAGTGCCGCGCCGACCACCACCGCGCCGAGCACCTCGCCGCCGACCACGCCGCCCAGCCCGACGAGCGCCCAACTGTCGATGCCGCCGCTGGTCGGGTTGCCCGAGGCAGCGGCCGAGGCGATCCTCGACCGGCTCGACGTGAACTACCGGGTGCGGACGCGGGCCTCGGACCAGCCGGCCGGCACGGTGATCGAGACCGACCCGGCGGCCGGTGAGCAGATCTCCGAGGGGGACCGGGTCACCCTCGTGGTGGCCGAGCCCGCCGGTCAGACGACGGGGGCCGGCACGCCGAGGCCCAGCCCGACGGTCACGGCAACCCGCTGACCGTCACCACTGCCGGCGTCTCGTCCCGACCAGGCCCAGCCCGGCCAGCGAGATGGCGAGGCCGAGGAGCCCCGAGTAGAACAGCGACCGGCTGACGTCCTCGGTGTCCCGTACGCCCGCCGGGTCGGCCAGCGCGCTCTCCCCGGCGCCGCCGCCCGACTGGTCCGGGGTGGGTTGCGCGCCGGCGCCGAACGCGCCAGCGCCGGCCCAACCGGGCTCCTCCTCCGGATCGGTGGCCGGCGCGGTGCCCTCCCCGGCCACGGTGATCTCCGGAGCGGGTACGGGTTCGCTCAACTGCTCGGTGGAGGAGAAGGCGGGGTGGCGGACCACGAGCGCGAGTACGGTCGCGGCACCGATGACCGCCAGGAGCCCGAAGGCGTAGCCGACTGGGGACCGGTGGTGCCGCCGCGCGGCGGGCAGATTGACCATGACCATCCCAGGTTCAGGGTCCGGGACGCGCGGGGTGGAGACGTTTGCCGGGGTGGCGTACCGATTCTATGGCGGCGGTACGCCCCCCGACCGGGCAATCGCGGGGTCAGCCGACCGGGACCGGGGTTCGGACCACCGGGCGTCGGGTCCGCACCGGGTCCTGACGCGGTGCTGGTGCGGCCTGAGGCTGCTGCAGCCCCGCCTGTTGTACGAAGATCGACCGCCGGTTGACCGCGTCCCCCGCCGCGTTCAACTCGTAGCCGTCGAGCCAGAGCCAGCCGTCGTAGGTCGGCCGGTCGAGCACCCGGATCACCCGGAACATGATCGGTCGGAGGAACTGGACACTCGCCGCGCGAGTCACGCGCAGTACGTCACCGGAGCGGGGAAGCACATGGGCTCCTGGGAAGGTTCGGCCGGCCGGCGGGCCGGCGGAAGCTGATCGGGGGAAATGTCGGCCCGGTGCCGGGGTTGTGCCTCGTGGACCGGCTGATCAGGTACGTCGGTGCTGGTCGGGCGGTTGCCCGCGGTGGCGGGCCACCACCCGACCATCACCCGGCTGCTCCCGGTTACCGCTCCCGCCGCCGCAGCCAAGCTGGCGTACAGCGGCGGGGTCTTCACCCCGGGGCAGGTCTCACGGCGCGCGACGGCTCCCCTCCCGCCGTCCCCCGGCTCATGGGATCACCACGTCCGGAGATCATGCGAAGACGGTGAGTAACCCGTGCCATACCGACAGAGTGCATCAGTGACGTGCTTCATGCAAGTTGCACGTCGTCTTTTGCTGATACCCGATCAGGACACGTGAACGGGACGCTTGAAGCCTCAGGTCCGGGCCGGCACACTGGACGCCGGTTTCGCCCGTCGCGGCCGGTCGACGACCGGCACCACCCCCCTGCCGCGAACGATCACCCGCCGTCCGACAGTGGCGCCCCCGGCGGGTGTCGAACCGGGCACGATCGACCGGAGGTAGCCGGGTGAGCGCGAGGAGCCAGCGTTCCCGTCCAGCAACCCGCAGGGCGGCGTCGTGACCGAACGCCGCAGTCCCACCATCCGGCGTCGCCGCCTCGGTGCGGAACTCCGCCGCCAGCGGGAGGCCGCCGGGATCACCATCGAGGTGGTCGCCGAACAGCTGGAATGCTCAGCCTCCAAGATCTCCCGGATCGAGACCGGCCACACCACCGCGACCCCCCGTGACGTGCGGGACATGCTCCGCATCTACGGGGTGGTCGGCGCGGAGAGCGACGAGCTGGTGCAGATCGCCCGCGAGGCCCGACAGAAGGGCTGGTGGCATCCGTACAGCACGGTGCTGGTCGGGGCGTACGTGGGGCTGGAGGCGGCGGCCAGCTCCATCCGCGCCTACGAGCAGCAGGTGGTGCCGGGCCTGCTGGAGACCGAGGAATATGCGGGCGCGATGATCCGGGCCGCCCGGCCCGACTTCAGCGCCGAACAGGTTCAACAACGGGTGCGTGTCCGTCTGGGCCGCCAGTCGTTGTTGACGCAGGACGATCCGGTCGATCTGTGGGTGGTGCTCGATGAGGCGGTGTTGAGCCGGCCGGTTGGCGGCGACGCGGTGATGCTTGGCCAGCTCAACCGGCTGGTGGAGGTGGCCCAACTGCCGAACGTGACGTTGCAGGTCCTGCCCTTCGAGGTGGGCGCGCACGCCGGCATGGACGGCACCTTCACGATCCTCAGCTTCCCCGAACCGAGTGATCCCGATGTCGTGTACGCCGAGAACGCCACGGGTGGGCTCTTCCTCGAGAAGAGCGACGAACTTCAGAAGTACAGCTTCATCTTCGATCACATCCGAGCAGCGGCCATTCGCCCTGAGGAGTCGATCGCTTATATCGCAAAACTGGCAGAGGAGCCGTTGTGGAAGTGGCGACCAAGGAGTTCCCCGTGGACCTGACGCAGGCGACGTGGTTCAAGAGCTCGAAGAGCGGGCCGAACTGTGACAACTGCGTGGAGGTCGCGTACGTGACCGGGGCGGTCGGCGTCCGGGACTCGAAGGACAGGACGGGCCCCGCTCTGGTCTTCGCCCCGGGTGACTGGCACGCCTTCGTCGCCGGCGCCCGGGACGGTGTGTTCGTCCGGGACTGATCCGGCGAGCCGGATCGAGAGCATGGTCCCGCTCGGCAGCGTGGCCGGGCGGGACCATTTCGTTCCCACCGACCGGGCCGGTTCCGCGCACCCGTCGCCAGTTCCGTCCCGCCTCGTTGAACCGCACGGATCGGCAACCGAACGAGGCAGGCGAGACGGATGACGACGATCGGTTCAGAGAATCTCACCAACGGTCCGGGGAAGCCGGAGCGGTTCGGCGGCAAGTACCGCGGGACGCGCCGGGACACGGTGCTCACCGAGGTGGTCTCCACCGACACCGAGATCGGTGGCCGGGACCCGGTCGGGTCGGAGCAGTCGTCGCCGCTCTCCCTGCCGTCGCTGGACCCGAACCCGCTCACCGAGCCGTCGTTCCCGCCGAGCGGCTGGCCGGTGGAGCAGCCGGAGTCCCTGGTGGACCACCCGTTGCTGCGCGGCCTGCTGATGGAGTTGCCGCCGAAGGGCAGCGTGCCGCCACCCGGCTGGCTGGACCGCTGGTTCGACGCGACCCGGGCCATCCTCGAACTGCTATACGTGCAGGGGACTGGCCGCTCGCGGTGACCCGGCGGCCGCCGGCGGCATCGCCCGCTCGGCGAGCCGGTTGTGCCGCAGCGCGTGGCGCACCCCGATCACGGTGACGCCGAGCGCGCCGACGGTGATGGCGGGGCCGGCCATCGCGGGCGTGGCGAGCAGGTCGACGCCCGCGGCCGAGACCACGGCCGGGAGTACGGCGAGCGCGGTGACCTGGAGCGGGAGCCCGATCAGCGGGTGGGCCGCGGCCGCCCGCAGCCCGTGCGGGGCCGGGGTGTCCGGAGCGGCGGCGAAGGCACCGGCACCGGCCCGCAGCCGCCGTACCCGCCGCAGCGTGCAGACCGCGACGACCAGCGCGGGGGCCGCGGCGAGGGTGAGGCCGGCGGCGGCCCGGTCGATCGGCGTCGTCCCGGCGCTCTGCGGGCCCACGACCAGGATGGCCGCGGTCAGCAGCAGGCCGGTCAGGGTCAGCGCGGACAACCATCCGGTACGTCGGCGCAGGGCGCGGGCCCGGTCCAGCCGGGGCAGCCCGTCCGCCACGACGCCGGCGGCCAGCCAGACTGCGGCGACCGGGAGCAGAACGGTGAGATGGTCGTCCATGTCCACAGCCTTGCCCAGTTCGCCGTTCAGCGAATCCGGGGCGGCACCCCGGTTCGTCCCGTACACCCTCCCGTAGGGGTCATCCCATCGGCGTTATGGCGCATCCGGCATGTTCACAGTGTTCATACGGGGGGCCTAGCCTCTTCCTGATCGGTCAGCGTCGATTCGCC
The DNA here is from genome assembly GCF_042871425.1 of Micromonospora sp. NPDC005806. Lineage (NCBI taxonomy): Bacteria > Bacillati > Actinomycetota > Actinomycetes > Micromonosporales > Micromonosporaceae > Micromonospora > Micromonospora sp. NPDC005806. The sequence goes on from NZ_JBIAIL010000005.1 coordinate 238,203, forward strand.
TGTGCCCCGCCGGGCGGACGGTCCTGTGCCGGTCGGAGGGAGGTAGGGAGATGGGTCTCCCACACGGGTCCGTACTCGTCGGATTGGCCACCCTGGCGATGGTCGCGGCGGCCAGCCCCGCCCTGGCGGCCGAGCCGAGCGGAGTGATCCGGAACGCCGGTGGTGCCGACGCGGTCGCCGACAGCTACCTCGTCGTGTTGAAGGACAGTGCGGTCGCCCCCAGCCGGGTCGCGGAGACGGCACAGCGGCTGACCGCCCGGCACGGCGGCACGGCGGCTCGCACCTGGCGTGCCGCCCTGCGCGGCTTCGAGATCCGGGTCGGCGCGCCGGCTGCCGCGCGGATCGCCGCCGATCCGGCCGTGGCGTACGTGGAGCAGAACCGCACCGTCTCGATCGCCGGCACGCAGACCAACCCGCCGTCCTGGGGCCTTGACCGGATCGACCAGCGGAACCTGCCGCTGAACAGCTCGTACACGTACCCGAACACGGCGAGCAACGTGCGCGCCTACATCATCGACACCGGCATCCTGTTCGGGCACAACGACTTCGGCGGCCGGGCGGTCTCCGGCTTCGACGCGGTCGACGGGGGCTCCGCCGACGACTGCAACGGCCACGGCACGCACGTCGCGGGCACCGTGGGCGGCTCCTCGTACGGGGTGGCCAAGGGCGTCCAGCTCGTCGGCGTCCGGGTGCTCAACTGCCAGGGCAGCGGCACCACCGCCCAGGTGGTGTCCGGGATCGACTGGGTCACCCAGAACGCGGTCAAGCCGGCGGTGGCGAACATGAGCCTCGGTGGTTCCGCCGACAGTTCGATCGACACGGCGGTCAGCAACTCCATCAACTCCGGCATCACGTACGCGGTGGCGGCCGGCAACGGCGACATCTTCGGCAACCGGCAGAACGCCTGCAACTACTCCCCGGCCCGGGTCGCGTCGGCGATCACCGTCGGCGCCACGCAGAACAACGACGCCGCGGCGAGCTTCTCGAACTACGGCACCTGCGTCGACATCCTGGCGCCGGGCGTCAACATCACCTCCGCCTGGTACACCGGCAACACCGCGACCAACACCATCAGCGGCACCTCGATGGCCTCCCCGCACGTGGCCGGCGCCGCGGCGCTCGTGCTCTCGGCGAATCCGACGTGGAGCCCGCAGCAGGTACGGGACAGCCTGGTCAACAACGCCACCCCGAACGTGGTGACCAACGTGGGCACCGGCACCCCGAACCGGCTGCTCTACGTGGTCAACGACAGCAACCCGCCGCCGACCAACGACTTCTCCGTCTCGGTCTCGCCCACCTCCGGCTCGACCGCGCCGGGTGGCTCGGTGACCGCCACCGTCGCGACCGCCACCACCAGCGGCTCGGCCCAGTCCGTCAGCCTCTCCGCGAGCGGCCTGCCGACCGGCGCCACCGCGTCGTTCAACCCGGCCTCGGTGACCTCGGGCGGCTCGTCCACCCTCACCATCACCACGTCGACGAGCACCCC